>DASTFK010000216.1:0-3986 GCA_035719945.1 Nitrospira sp. | reverse complement strand
CATGGCGATGACGATTGACAGATCCGCCAGCTCCTTCTCCGAGAATTGACGCCGCGCTGCGTCGTAGACGTCATCGGGCGCACGGGAGGCAGCGATGTCGGTCGGCGCCTCCGCCCAAGCCAGGGCCGCGCGCTCGCGCTCCGAGTAGAGCTTGGACTCGTGCCAGGCGTCGAGCAGATAGAGACGCGCTTCGGTCTCCCCGAGTTTGCGTGCTTCCTGGGTATGCATGTGCAGACAATACGCGCAGCCGTTGATCTGCGACGCCCGCGTCTTGACCAGGGCGATCAGCTTGTGATCGAGCCCGCACGCTTGCAGGTAGTTCTCCACGCCGACGAGGGCAGCGACGCCGTCGGGGGCGGCATGGTAGGGGTTTATTCTCTGCGTCATCGTGGCCTCCTGATCTGGCTTCGGCGTCGCCAATCGCAGCCTGGGAACCCAACAAGACGATGTGCGACGGAACTTCCGACATGTGTCTGACGAATTCGATCATCGAATCTCGGAATCTCCAGCGTGACTACTATACCGGCGCAGGGCACTGATGATCGAGTTCCTCGACAGCAACAGCCATCGACGGCGCGGTACGCTCATGGACATGGGCAACAGGCGTTCGATCAATCATCAGGCTGAGCAGTTCCGGGCGACTATAGTGGCCGCGCGAATCCATCTACCGCTTGCGCTCATCGATCAAATGGAAATCAAGATCCGCAATCACCACGCCTTCACTTGAGCGCAGAGGCTCACCCATCAATTCGCCTGATGGCGAGACGATCGCGGTAAAGCAGCCGCTCGAGATCGGGCCGATGGGGCATCCGGTATCCTTCATGATCTGGGCCTGCTGGTCGGTGTCCAGTCAGGCGGTGGCGTTGACGACGAAGCAGGCGGATTCCAGGGCATGTTGGCGGATGTTGACCTCGATCTGCGCGGAGAAAAGATCGCCACCGAGCGAACCAGGATACATCGCCGAGTGAATCTGTTCGCCATCGGCCATCAGAGCGTAACGGGCCAGTGGGTTGTAATGCTCCCAGCACACCAACTGACCAATGCGCCCGACGGCGCTGTCGACGGCTCGCAGCCCGGAACCGTCGCCCTGCCCCCAGATCAGGCGCTCATGGTAGGTCGGGCTGATCTTGCGGCGACGCTGAATCAAGGCGCCGTCGGCATCAAACAGCAACTGCGTGTTATAGATCGTGCCGCCATCGCGCTCATTGACGCCAATAGACACCACCATCCCGGCTTGCTTGCAGGCTTCGCCGATGGCGCGGGTGGCGGCCGACGGCACCGTCACTGACTGCTCAAGCAACCGCTGGTGCTCCATGCTCATCTGGTAAGGCGCCTGAACGAGCGCGAAATAGGGGTAGTACGGCACGACCGTCTCCGGGAAGGTAACGAACTGCACGCCCTGGCGACCCAACTCGACGATTTTCCGGACAACCCTGTCCACGGTGCCGTCGCGGCTGTAGAGAACCGGGCTGATCTGCACGGCTGCGGCATTAATGATGGTCATGGTGACCTATCCATTCCTGGCCGATGTCGAGCACCTGCGTTAGGTAACACGGTCTTTGTTGCAGGTACCTAGATGCGCGAAGCACGAAGGTGAATCTATTGCACCTACTTTTGGATCGATCGATGCGACAAGCGACGTTCACATTTCCGCCTCCGTCAATACCTCGGACAGCGTGTTGCAACTCCGGGTCACTGTTGAGGCGAATAACGCCGGGATGGCGGCTCTGCGAATTCTCGGCCGGCACAAGGACCACGCACGGCACCTCGGCACCGGCCTCCGCGGCACTGCCGGCCCGAGCTGTCCAACTCGCCGGCGCGACGACCACGAGACACGCGACCAGCATCGCAGACGCGCCACGCAGGGTCATTGCTGCTAATGCCTAGCCTGCTCTTCCTTGACGGCCGCGAGCACGGCTGGATTGCGACGATCTTCAAGCGTCCATTCCCAATCCCGTTGCAGCTTGTCGTCCCGCAGGTGCTCGCGCGGATGCGTCTCGACGAGTGGCACGAAGAGTTCGCTCGATACACTGCCCAGGCTTTGCAATGCACGATACGAACCGGAAGATTTCCATGCATTGAAATGATCCGCGGAAGACCAGTGCGTAGTCAGCAAATACGGCACTTTATCGGCAGCCGGCGCAACTAGGAGGGGACCGGAAAACTGGTAGGGGTGCGCCTCGAATTGTCCGGTTAGAGTTTCAAACGGTTGCGCTCCGGCGGCACCCAGCTCTGCCAGGGCCTGCCGCACCGATTGTATGTGTGTGTCGTCGAGAGCGGTATCGACGAGGATGCGGGTTTCCGACATCAGGCGATCGCCGAGGACTTCGCTTGGCATCGGGGGGCGCCACTTTCTGAGGTACAGGGCTGTCCACCAGTTCGGGGCCGACTTCTGAATCACCCGATGCTGGCGTTCGCCGTGCCATGCATTCATTTGCTCGTCACTGTCAAAGCGCGCTCCGAAGTACACCCATGTCGTGTCCCGAACCGGGCCGAAGTAGGCAGTCCGAAAACCGGGCTGTGCCGCGGCCAGCGGCACTACCTTGGCCTGAAAGGGCTGGAAATCGGTTTCTTGCCCCGGAATGATCTTGAAGGCGGCTTCAAGAACCGCGAGGTGACCTGTTGCTTCCGTTGCTGTCATAACATGTGCTCCATGAGATCTGCACGGCGGCGGCTTTGATGATGGTCATGGGGTCATGGTGACCTATCCATTCCTGGTCGATTGTCGGGAGTCGGCGTTCGGTGACAGGTGACATGGTCTTTGTTGCAGGTACGCAGATGCGCGAAGCGCAAAGGTGAATCCATTGGACGATGGTGTCGTCGATACTTTCGGATCGGTCGGTGCGACGAGCGGCGTTCACACTTCCGTTTCCGTCAATGCCTCGGACAGCGCGCGCATCCCCTCATTCAAATCGATTACCACCGACTCTAAAATAAGCTCTCAGCAAACGCCTGATGCAGGACGACGGAAATTCAACTCAGCACGAGTGGCCAGGCAATCCAAAACCCGCAGAATGTCGTCGAGCGTGCAGTAATTCTCTCAAAATCGCCCTCCGTCTCCTCTCAGACCGACACCATGGTATGATGGACGTTCTCGCATGGAATGGCGCATCCTCGTGTGATGGAGTGCCGCCCGGAAAGCAACCAAAAGCTCATTCGCCAAACAGCAAGTTTCACGAGTGAGCTTGCACAGGTTTGGATCCCGGCCACATTGTAGGAATTAAGCGCCACCTGAACGCAGCAGGGCCTCGCTACGCCGCAATTCTCAGGGGGATGAAACCGTGGTCGAATCTGCCAATTCACAAAATGACGTTCCGCTGGAAACCTCAATCCCAGATGGCGCGGCTCCCTTGGAATCAATCCTCTGCACGAAGGAGTTGCCTAATCGCCCATCACGTCCGCCTGATCACGAGAAGGAGAACTCTGCACTCGTGGCACTGACCAGCGCGCTAGCCGACTCCCCGCGCACCATTCTGCAGTCGCTGGCTGATAAAGTCCTCGAGGTCCTGCATGCCGATTCAGCCGGCCTAAGTCTGCTGACGAAAGACGAAAAGAGGTTCTACTGGGCAGCTATTGCCGGAGCGTGGCGGCCACACATCGGCGGCGGCACCCCGCGAAATTTCGGCCCATGCGGCGATGTGCTCGACCACAATCTTCCGATGCTATTCACTCATTGGGAACGGCGCTATCCATATTTGAGCACGGCGATGCCCCTTGCCGACGAGGGACTGCTCGTTCCTTTTTATGTAAACGGTAAAGCGGTCGGTACGATTTGGGCGATCAGCCACGATAATCGTCGCAAATTCGACGCCGAGGATCTGAGGCTGCTCGAAAGCATGAGTCGTTTCGCGTCGGCGGCGTATCAAGCCGTGGAGTCCATCGAGGATCTCAAATTGGAAATCGCCGCGCGCCAAAAGGCGGAAATGGAATTGAGTGAACTAAACGATGGGCTGGAGGCACAAGTTCGAGCCAGGACTGAAGAACTG
>DASTFK010000215.1:0-3081 GCA_035719945.1 Nitrospira sp. | reverse complement strand
GCACGGCCTGTTCCATTTCAACAGCCGGTGCGCCGGGATGATTCATCCCGTCCTTCTTGCTAGAATAGACCGGTTCCGAAGCGACTGGTAACTACGCCTATGCGCCGTTTTCTCCTCATCTGCGCCGTCTTGCTCATCGGGCTCGCCATCGGCGGGTATGTGTTTTTTAACGGAGAGCGAAAGGTGCCTGTCCGCTACAGGACCGCGCTCGTCGAGCGCGGGTCGGTCGTCTCCATTGTGACGGCAACCGGTTCGATCAATCCCGTGGTCTCCGTGCAGGTGGGGACCCAGGTGTCCGGCATGATCAAGAGCTTGCACGCCGATTTCAACTCCATCGTGAAGGCAGGGGACATCGTCGCGGTCATCGATCCGGAGCCATTCCGTGCGCGACGGGACCAGGCGGCCAGCAATCTTGAAATGGCGAAGGCCAATGTGGCGAGGGCCAAGAACGAGCAGGCGCAACGCCAGCGCGAACTCAATCGTGCAAAATCCCTCGCGGCGCAGCAATTCGTCTCTGAGAGTGAAGTCGATATGGCGGTGACTAATGCCCAAGGTGCCGATGCCCAGGTCAGCGTGTCGATGGCCCAGGTGAAGCAGGCCGAAGCGGCCTTGAATGCCGCCGAGTTGGATCTCAAGTACACGACGATTCGCTCGCCAGTGAACGGCATTGTCGTGGCGAGGAACGTGGAGGTTGGACAGACAGTAACGGCAAGTTTCGCGACGCCCAACCTCTTCCTCATCGCCCTCGACCTCACGAAGATGCAGGTCGACACCTACGTCAGTGAATCGGACATCGGGGGAGTTACAGAGGGAAAAGAAGCCTCCTTTACCGTCGACGCCTATCCGGGCGTCCCCTTTGCCGGGACCATCCGCCAGGTGCGATTGGCTCCGATAGCGGTGCAAAACGTTGTCACGTACAACGTCGTGATCGGGGTAGACAACAAGGACCTTCGGTTGAAGCCCGGCATGACGGCCAACGTTTCCATGGTGGTTGCGCAGCGGGACAACGTGCTGAAAGTCCCCAATGCTGCCCTCCGGTTCATGCCGCCGAAATCGGAACTCGCGTCCCGTCCGATGGAGGGCACGCTTGCGAAGGAGGAAGCCGGAGGTCGCGCGGTGCCGGTTGGTGGTCTGCCGGCCCGTCCGATCTGGAAACAAGCGGAGAGCGGAGAGCCAGTGGCGGTGAAGGTGCAGACCGGCATTTCCGACGGGACCTACACCGAGATTGTCTCGGACGGCGTCGCTGCCGGCGACGAGGTCATTGTGGGAATCGAGCAGCCGCATGGGGTGAGGAAGGCCGGTGACCTCCCCCCGGGATTTGGCGCTCCCGGCGCGCAGCGCCGGTCTCGCGACAGAGGCTTATGACGGGCCTCCTTCATCGGGAATAGCGCCCACCTGAGCATGCTTATCTCCGCTTGTCGAACTGCTATGAGCAGTCTCATCGAATGCGCCGGCATCTGGAAGCGATATCGCGTGGGCGACGTGGAAGTGAACGCGCTCAGGGGCCTCAGCCTCACGATCGAGCAAGGTGAATTCGTCGCAGTGATGGGGGCCTCCGGGTCAGGGAAATCCACGCTGCTGAATATTCTGGGATGCCTGGATCAGCCGACACAAGGACAGTATCGGCTCGACGGCATCGATGTCGGCGGTCTGGGGTTTGATCGACTGGCTGAGGTTCGGAACCGGAAAATCGGATTCGTTTTTCAAAGCTTCAACCTGATTCCCCGCACGAGCGCCCTGGAGAATGCACAACTTCCGTTGTTCTACCGGGGACTGCCGCTGGGCGAGCAGAGGGCGAAGGCCGCTGCGGCGCTGAAGCGGGTGGGGTTAGAAGGTAGAGAGCAGCATTTCCCCACCCAGCTCTCAGGCGGCCAGCAGCAGCGCGTGGCGATCGCCCGCGCCCTGATCACGGCGCCCTCGCTTTTGCTGGCGGACGAGCCAACGGGGAACCTCGATACCAAGTCAAGCCGGGAGATCATGACGATGTTGGAAGGACTCAATCGAGAGGGCATCACAATCATCCTGGTGACCCATGAAGCCGATATTGCCGCCTATGCCCAGCGCGAAATCCTGTTGAAAGACGGTCAAGTGTTGAGCGACCGGGCCACCAGGCGGACGACGGGGACCGTGGAGGTCTGAATGCCGGCCTTTGTGTGGATGACCGTGCTGACGGCGTTGCGCATCTTGGGGCGCAATCGTCTGCGCGCCGGCCTGACCATGCTCGGCATCGTCATCGGCGTCGGAGCGGTGATTGCCATGGTCGGCATTGGGGAAGGCGCGAAGCGGGCGGTGCAGGCGCAAATCGCGACGATGGGCACCAATGTCATCATCATCTGGCCAGGCGCCACGACAGTCAGCGGTGTGCGCAGCAGCCAAGGCGGCGCCGTGACATTAACCGTCGCCGATGCGTTGGATCTGAGAAAAAAGATTCCCCTGCTGGCGGAAACGGGATGGGCGAAACGCGACACGATGCAGATTGTCAACGGGAACAGGAACTGGAACGGGCCGATCAACGGGATCTCGCCCAGTTATCTTACAATCCGCGACTGGTCGTTTTCGAGCGGGGGACCGTTCACCCAGGCGGATCTCGACAGCGCCGCACGCGTTGCCCTCATCGGCCAGACCATCGTAGACAACCTGTTCGATGAAGGCGAAGAGCCGGTGGGGGCCGTTATTCGCATCAAGAACGTCCCGTTTCGCGTGATCGGGGTCCTATCTCCGAAGGGTCAATCGGCCCAGGGCTCAGATCAGGATGACGTGATCTTCATCCCCTTCACGACAGCGGAGCGCAAGGTGTTCGGCACGGCGTTTCTGGGCTCGATCGGCGCAATGTTCGCGTCCACCGACAGGGCGGAGGACCTCCCTGAGGCCGTCGATCGCATTCGCGAAGTGCTCCGCGCACGCCATCGGCTGCAAGGTGAGCAGAACGACGACTTCACGGTAAAAACGCAGGTGGACATTGGTCGCGTGCAGGAAGGCACCAGCCAGACGCTGACGATGATGCTCTTTTCCATCGCGTCCGTTTCCCTGCTGGTGGGGGGGATCGGCATTATGAATATCCTGCTTGTGTCTGTCACCGAG
>DASTFK010000214.1:0-2366 GCA_035719945.1 Nitrospira sp. | reverse complement strand
CTGCTCAAGGTCATGGTGGAAGACGGACCGGCGATCGCCAAGTGGCTGATCGATCTCGGTGTGCTCTTTGACCGCCAGGCGGACGGGAATCTTCACGTCAAAAAGGGCGGCGGCAGCTCAAAGCCGCGGCTGCTCACCTGTTCGGACTATACCGGCCTGGAGATCATGCGCGTCCTGAAGGACGAGGTGCTCAATCAAAAGATTGAGTTGCTTGAATTCTGCGCGGCCGTCGAACTACTCAGCGACGACGAGGGGAACTGTTCGGGCGCGATTTTTAAGGATCTCGACAACCAGCGGTATGTCGTCGTGTCGGCCAAAACGGTGGTTCTCGCGACCGGCGGCATCGGCCGACTGCACATTCAGGGATTTCCCACCAGCAACCACTATGGCGCGACGGGCGACGGACTCTGCCTGTCGTATCGTATTGGAGCCCGGTTGGCGCACGTCGATACGTTTCAATACCACCCATCAGGCGCCGTGTACCCCGAACAACTCATCGGCGCCTTGGTGACCGAAGGTATTCGCTCCGAGGGCGGCCATCTGGTCAATGCGAAGGGCGAGCGGTTTGTGAATGAGCTCGATACGCGCGATGTGGTCTCGTCTTCCATCATCCGAGAATGCGAGGAAGGACGAGGCATTCGCACGATGTCCGGCCGAGTGGGGGTCTGGCTGGATACGCCGCTGCTGGACGTCGAGCATGGACCGGGAACGGTCGAGAAGCATTTTCCCGCCATGATGCTCCAGTTCGAGCGGTTTGGCATCGACATCAGCAAGGATCCGGTGTTGATCTATCCGACGCTGCACTATCAGAACGGCGGGGTGAAAATCGATACGAATGCAGAAACCGACGTGAAGAATCTGTTTGTGGCCGGCGAAGCCTCAGGCGGCCTCCATGGCCGTAACCGCTTGATGGGCAATTCGTTGCTCGATTTGATGGTGTTCGGCAAGCGGTCGGGACTGACCGCTGCCTCGCGAGCGGCTTCGAGGAAGCACGGCAAACTCACTCTCAAACATTTGGAACGCTTCCGCGCTGAAGCCAGAAAGCACGGGAACCCCAGCGGCGTCATTTCCCCCATGATCCTTCCGGCCTATACACGAAAGGTCAGCTGAGGTTCCTCAGGCCTCGGCCTTCATCCTGAAAGGATTCAGATGAACGTACATGAATTTCAAGCCAAGTCGTTGTTTGCCCAGTTCGGTGTCCCCGTGCCGCGAGGGAAGGAAGTTACTTCTCCCGAAGCCGCCACGACCTGGGCCAATGAATTAAATACCCCGGTCTTTGTCGTCAAAGCGCAGATTCATGCCGGCGGCCGGGGAAAAGCCGGGGGTGTGAAAATCACCAAGGATAAGACGGCTTGTGCCGGCCTTGCGAAAGAACTGATCGGCAAGACCCTGGTCACGCATCAAACCGGTCCCAAAGGCCGCAAAGTCCACCGCCTCTTGTTGGAAGAAGGCGCAAACATTGCCAAGGAATTGTACCTTTCGATTCTCGTGGATCGTGAGACCGGCTGGCCGACCTTCATTGCCAGTACGGAAGGGGGGATGGAAATCGAAGAGGTGGCGGAAAAGACTCCGGAGAGAATCATCAAGGAAGCGGTCGATCCCGCCGTGGGGTTCCAGGGGCACAATGGTCGCAACGTCGCGTTCGCCCTGGGTCTGCAACAGATTGAGCCGGCCGTGATCAATCCGTTCGTCCAAATGCTGGGCAATCTCTATCGTCTGTTCATGGACAAAAATGCCGCACTCGTGGAAATCAATCCACTCATCATCACAAAGGAAAAGACGCTCGTTGCGCTGGACGGCAAGGTCTCGTTCGATGACAACGGCCTCTTCAAGCATGAAGATGTGCAGAAGATGCGCGACTTGAATGAAGAAGAGCCGTTGGAAATTGAAGCGACTGGGAACAACCTCAACTATGTGAAGCTGGACGGGAATATCGGCTGTATGGTGAACGGAGCCGGTCTGGCCATGGCCACGATGGACGTCATCAAGCTCGCCGGGAGCGAACCAGCCAACTTTCTCGATGTCGGCGGCGGCGCGACCAAGGAGACGGTCGCAGCCGGTTTCCGGATCCTCCTCAAGGACCCGAACGTCAAAGGCATCTTCATCAATATCTTCGGCGGCATCGTCCGATGCGAGCGCATTGCGCACGGTGTCATCGAGGCGGCGAAAGAAGTGAAAATCACCGTGCCCTTGGTGGTGCGGCTGCAAGGCACGAATGCCCCGGAAGGGCGGAAGCTGCTGGCGGAGTCCGGATTGAAGCTTGAGGTGGCGGACGACTTGTGGGAAGCCGCACAGAAAATTGTGAAGTTGACGGGAAAAGCGGTGTGAAGAGCGGGTCCTGTCGCCGAGCAGCCCAAACGTGCTCG
>DASTFK010000213.1:0-3396 GCA_035719945.1 Nitrospira sp. | reverse complement strand
CAACCCGTCCGTGTCGATGATGGCTTCGTCATCGAACGGCACTTCCCGGGGTCTGGCGGGCTCGGTGCCGACCGCGATCACGATGAAGTCCGCTGTGTGTTCGACCTCACCTGCCGTCTGGGCAATGTGCAATCGATGTGGATCGACGAAACTGGCCTTGCCGTAGATCATGTCGATGCGGTTGCGGGACATCTGATTCTTCACGATGGTGATCTCGTTCGCGATCACGTGGTTGGCGCGGAAGGCGAGGTCCTCGATCGTGATGTGGGCTTTCACCCGATAGCCGGCGCCGTAGAGATTGCGCTGCCGGAAGCCGGACAGGTAGAGGACGGCCTCTCGCAAAGATTTGCTGGGAATGGTGCCGGTATGGATGCAAACGCCGCCGACCATCTCCTTCCGCTCGATGATGCCGACGTGTTTTCCAAGCTTGGCGGCTTGAACGGCGGCCTTTTGACCGGCAGGCCCCGTGCCGATGACCAGAAGGTCGTAATGCGCCATGAAGACCTCAACGGAAGGGGAGATCCGACTCCGGGATGGACAGAGCGCGGTGGTCAGATCCTCCCCGGCTCTCTCAACTGACCGTAATGAGCTTGCGTGCCACCTGAAAGGCTTCGTCCAAGTCGGGTAATTGAGCCAGTTCGGGGGTGATTTGCAAGTGGCGGACGATGTTCCTGGCGTCGACGACCAGGACGGCCCGCGCCAGGATGTGCGGGTCCTTTAACAGCAGGCCATATGATTTGCCGAAGTCGGCATTGCGAAAGTCCGAAAGGAACGTCACGTTATTGATCTTGGCTTCTTCCGCAAAGCGCTTTTGCGCAAAAGGCGTATCGATGCTGACGGTGATGAGCTCAACCATCTTGTCGAGGCCCTTGTTTTTCTCGCTGAGGTAATGGGTTTGCTGCTCGCACACCTTGGTGTCGAGCGAGGGGACGACGCTGATAATACGGACCTTCCCCTTGCCGGCAGTATCAGTAAGGTTGATGAGCGAGTTGTCGGGTTGAGCGAGCTTGACGCTCCGCAACTGGTCCCCGACTTTGATGCCGTTGCCGGAAAGCGACAGCGGACTGCCTTTGAATAGGACGTTATGGCCATCACCGGCGGTCGCACTGCCGTCGGCCACGGTGTAGTTTTTATATAGAAACGCGTCGTGTCCGCCACCGCTGCAGCTGGTCAAGATCAGTGCGCTTAGGCAGGTAAGGAAGTATCGTTTCCGGATCACCATCATGAACATCCTCCATCTCGTTGCACAGGACAGGGTTACTAGCGCCGCAAAAATTCTATCATAGCTCGGTTCGCCAGATCAGGTCGTTCCCATTGGGGGATGTGCCCGGCGTTGGGAATCCGCACGAGGGCGGAACCTTTGATCGTTCGCTGGAGATCTTCGCCGGCCGGAAGGGGAAAGACCCGATCCTCTTCGCCCCACAGGATGAGCGTCGGATGCCGAATCTCCCCGATCCGTTTTGCAAAGCCGCTCTCCCACAAGGGCAGTGTGTCGCGGACGGTCATGAGCGGCGGGATCACGCCGGGCCGTTGCCGGTTGCGGTTGGAGCGTTCGATGACTGCGGGCGTCAGCAGGGCGGGATCGTGCACGATCTCTTCCAGGACCGATTTAATCATCACGCCGCCGAACAGCCAATTGCCGAACGAGGCCAGCCACGAAGGTGCGGCCGTATCGAGCGCCCGTTTGATGGACGGGCTGGTCAAACGTTCGCGCACGTTGGCCGGAAGGCCGTCGATGAGGACCAGTTGCGAGACACGGTCCGGATACGTGAGGGCCATCCCGATGGCTAGGCCGGCGCCCATGGAGTTGCCCACCAGCGTCGCTTGCCGGATGCGCAACGCGTCCATGAAGCCGATGAAGTATTCCAGCATTTGTTCCGGCCGGTACTCGATGTCGGGCTTTGTGGACAGCCCGGAGCCGATAAGGTCAGGGGTGATCAGCCGGAATTCCGCTGAGAGCGGCTGTTGCTGATGTTCCCATTGCCACATGGATCCGCCAAAGCCATGGATCAGAATGACCGGCTGGCCTTGCCCGATCTCCAGATAGGCCACGCGCTCGCCATTCACCTCAACGGTGTGGATGGGAATCCGCTCAAAGGCTTCAAAATAGGGAGGAATCGGTGGAGGAGAAGAGCAAGCCGTCATGACGATCAGTAACGCGAGACCAACCGCGACGCCTCGCCTGTTCAACATCCTGCAAGCCACGCACATCGCCGGACGGTGTTATTCCAGTTGGATGACCGTCTCATCTGTTTTGACGTTCTCGCCTTCAGCCACAAGGATGGCGGCGACTTTGCCGTCGATCGGCGCCGGCACGCGGCTTTCCATTTTCATCGCTTCAATAATTAGCAACGGTTCGCCAGCTTTGACCTGTTGATCCTTGGCGACGAGCACCTTGACGACCCGCCCGGGCATCGGAGGCGCCACGTCGCCGGGTTTGGAGGGCTTCGGTCGTTTTGGCTTGGCGTCCTTGCCGGTCTCCGGAGCTTCAGGCACGCCCGCCAACACTTCCTGAATGGCTTCGAGCGAGACCTCCTCGAGCTTGTTGTTGACACGGATGTAGTAGGGTTTGCGTCCGTCGGTCTTGCGGCCCGATCCAGAGACCTTCACATGATAGGTTTCGCCGTGGACGGTGACGTTGAACTCAACAGGCGCCAAATGCAGTTCGCCGGCCACTGCCGGCCCTTTAGCCGGCGTCATTTCGAGCGGTTCCGGAACGAGGTCGCCTTTTTCTCGCGCCTCGAAGAAGTCCCGTGCGATCGCGGGAAACAGCACAAACGAAAGCTGGTCTTCGACCGTTTCCGCCGAGGGAGGAAGGTCTTTTATGACCGCATCCAGCTCGGGGTCCAACCGATCCGCCGGTCTTGTCTTGATCGGTTCTTCGTCGCCGATGGCTCGGGCCATGATATCCCGATCCACATGCCCGGGAGCGCGGCCGTAGAGGCCGAGGAAGTAATTCTTGGTTTCAGTCGTGATGACCTTGTAGCGCTCGCCCGTCAGGACGTTCAGCGTCGCCTGCGTGCCGACGATCTGGCTCGTGGGCGTGACGAGCGGTGGATAGCCCATATCCTTCCGTACTCTCGGGACTTCATCGAGCACTTCCTTCATGCGGTCGAGCGCATTCTGTTCCGTGAGCTGTGCTGCGAGATTCGAGAGCATGCCGCCTGGGATCTGGGAGGTCAAAATCTCGGCGTCAACGCCGGTGAAATCGCTTTCGAATTGGCGATACCGACGGCGGACGGTCCGGAAGTGGTCGGTAATCGGCAACAACGAGTCAAGTGCCAGTCCCGTGTCGTAGGGTGTGCCGTGCAGCGAGGCAACCATGGATTCGGTCGCCGGGTGCGACGTGCCTCCGGCCAGCGGCGACATGGCAGTATCCAGCATGTCGAGTCCGGC
>DASTFK010000212.1:0-3179 GCA_035719945.1 Nitrospira sp. | reverse complement strand
AGGAATCCGAGACTTCCTGTGAACGAAGCAGTGAATTGGTACTGCAGTTCGGCACGCCCTTGGTGCGTCCGATCCTTGCGACCGACATGCGTATCCCCGGTCAGTTCACTGGTAAAATCTTTTCGCGTGTATATGTAGCCGAGCTCCAGCAACGTGCGGGTCGCCAGCCGCAGTTCGGCTTCGAACGACAGGAGATAGAGTTTATAGGAAACGTCGTCACTAAATTGGGCCTCATTACGACCGTCGGCAAGTCCTCGTTCGTAGAGGTACGCGACCGTCAGGCCTACGGCCGAAGCGGCCTGATAGCGCACTCGCGGACCAAGCGTATAAAAGTGCGTGTCCCGTTCGGCAAACGCCTCGTTATAGAGGCGAAGACCATAACGACCAATCAACGCCGCCGTGATGTCCTGGTTCAAGCGCTGCTCCAGCTCCATTCTCCATATATGAGAGGTCACTCGTTCCTCTTGGATAGAGGCTGTCCCCGTCTGGCGTTCAACGTTCGGTCCGAGAAGAAGATTCGGCGTGTACCGGTATCGGAGAAGAACGGATGTCCCGTTTCCGAACGACATCCTGTCCTGCACGCGATAGATGCCGTGGTTGAAAGCTGGATTGTTGGTGTAAATCGCACCGTGAGCCTTTACCGAAAGCTCATTCTTGCCGAATGTGACCGGAGACGAATGGACGGCTTCAACCGCCGGCTCCCAGATCACATCCTCCGGTTTATTGAGAGGCACATCGGTGGGTTGGGAGGGATCCTCGCTCAGCCTGAGGCGTCTCGCAGCGGAGAATTGAAACGCATCGGTTGTATAGCTCGTCCTTTCGCTTACGACTGCAGACCATTCGGCGTGAGCCGTTCCGGTGATCGCAAGGACGACCGTCCCTCCACACCAAACGAGAAGGCTCATGCGATGCAAAAAGGGAATACGCTTCTCCGCTATCATCGCTCATTGCTGACCAAAGGCTCGGACGTACAAGAGCACGTGCCAGGCTTCCTCCTCAGTAAGGATCAGAGGAATAAACGACGCCATGTCCGTCCCTGGACTTCCATGTTTAAGAATCCACAACAGTTCTCCATCGGTCCTTGCTTTTTGCCATACTTTGTCTGTGAAGTTCCTTGGAAGTTTGCCGACAAGTCCTGGTATGTCACCTAATCCTTTCCCATCTCTGCCATGGCAGGTTACACAGAATGCCTTCCCGTGGAAGAGCGCTTTGCCTTGCTCGATGTGATCCGGGGTCGAAGGAAACGGATTTGACCACGTTCGAACCTCTTCGATCTGGTCTGGCGGCACCCGCGCTTTCAACACCTCGGCATCGGCCCCGAAAACAGACGCCGCCACCGCCCCTTGCAGTGCCATCCAGAGCGCCACGAAGGCTCGCTGACAAGCCAGTGTTCCCTCCGTCGTTTCAGTGTGACGGGACAATGGATCGGGACAAGCCCCGCTGTCCTCCTCGGAGCCCGTCCTGATCCAGTCATCCCTCATTGCAGAAGCTCTTTAAGGCATGCGCCTCGCTGGCGGCTGGGAATGCCCGGGGAACTCATGCCCCAGTGACTGCGGGAAGCTGACTGACCCGTCTGGAAACTCCAGCCCCTTTTGCCACAGGTGATAGATCACCCCGTCTGTCTTCGACGCAGCTTCCGCGATTTCCTTCGCTTTGTCGGCTGGTTCCAGAACCTGGACACGGCCTGTGGCGATCTCGACTGCATGGTCATGGAAGAAGCGGTGCCATTGGATAGACGGCATCTTTCTGGTCAAATCTTTTGCAACGAAGTACTCGATGGCCACCAACGGGGCCTTGGGATCCGTCGATTCGAACAGCAGGCACTGAAGGATCTTGTCCGAAATCCCTTTGCAGTAATGATGATAGGGGCCGCCTGGCTCTCCGTTTGGCATGAGGTGGGGCGCCTGCACATGAATGTCGTAACCCAATGCGGGAGAGGTGGGTTCACCGCTGACTGCCGGTGCGGCGCTGGCTATGAAACACAGGACACTTACCATACTGATCAGATTCCAAGAACCACTCACTCTGCTCATGATCGACCTCCTTCAAATGATAAAGGTTGAGAAGCCCGCCTCTCACTTAGAGTCACGCAATCCTAAAAGGATTCGCCTGCTCTTGCTATTCGCTCCGCAACGTTCGCACATAAGCCAAGACATCCCGTATCTCATCATCCGAGAGCGCATATGACCAGGCTCCCATCGCAGTGTTCGCCTTTCCATCATGGATGCGCTTGAATAAACTCGCATCTGTGCGATCTTGTACCGCTGGTGAGGTGAGATCCGCCGGCTTCGGAACAAGTTGAATATCCAATGCTCCCTTGCCGTCGATCCCATGGCAACGGATACATGTGTGGACGTAGATTTCTCGTCCGGTGACAGCGTCATGTTCTTTCGCCGGCGGCCGAATGTCCTTGCCCTGCACACCTTGGCTTAACTGTGCCGCGATCGTCGTGATGACCGCCATGCTGAGAGCGCTTGTGATGAGCCGCATATTCGACCTCGTCGCTTGTCACTCTTTCCAATTGTGAACCCAATTGCCGACGTAATATGACAACGCCACGACGCATAGCGCGATCAGCAGGTGCTCGGTGATCACTTTCCATGGAGCAATCCGTTGCGCTCGAGCGAGCAGCACACTGAGCATCGTCAACAACAATAACCCCCAGAGCACACTGACCAGAATCGCCGTGCGCAGGGGCACGAGAACCACGGGGACGGCAAAGGTCAGTGCAATGCTCAGTTTGGTGACGAAGGTTGCAATCGTCGATTCCCAAATATGAGACGTCAGCACGTTGTCCTTGGATTCTTCGGCCAGATGAATTCCCATGGCATCCGACAGGGAATCGGCTACTGCAATTGTCAGAATGCCTCCGAGCACGATTGGTTGAGAATGAGTTCCCGCATCGAGGCCTACCAAAAGGCCCAGTGTGGTAATGACACCAGACGTCAAGCCAAAACTCAGACCGATCTTGTATGAAGACTTCATCCCATAGGCACACGTGAAGGAGGTACGCTGGGTCAAGATGCTCGGTTAAGGCCGTCGAAGGCACATGAAACCGAGTGTTCGTTACCGATAGTCATGAACGCGGAACACGATCCGCTGCCTACTGTTGCAGGCTTCGAATATAGGCCAAGACATTGCGGCTGTCTTGTTTCGATAAGCGATATTTCCAAACTGGC
>DASTFK010000211.1:0-8764 GCA_035719945.1 Nitrospira sp. | reverse complement strand
CGTTGATGCCGATGGTGCGAAGAAACGTGCTCTTGCCGGACATATTGGACCCGGTGATCAGGTGAATCGTGTCCAGGCCTTCCAACGCGATGTCGTTGCTGACCCGCGTCGTCGCAGGAATCAACGGGTGGCCGAGGCTGCGGCTGCGGACGCCGATCGCGGAGGTCGGCGTCGGCCAGGCGTAGTCGGGGTGGAGATAGCCAAATGTGGCCAACGCGGAGGCTGCTTCCACTTCGGCCAACCGGTCGAGCCACAAGGGGAGCCGCGTTCGCACACGCTCTTGAAACTGCCGAAGCCGAAACGCGAAGAACAGATCCCACGGGCAAAGCGCGTTGAGCGCCAAATGGATCAGTGGATGCGCTTTGACGCTGATGCCGTGAAAAATGCGCGCGATGTGCCGTGTGAAGGAGGAAGGCGCACGTCCCGGTTCCAAGAGCGGTGCACAGGTACTCGCCATGACGGAGTCGGGCCGCGCCGCGTGCCGCTCGATGAATTGCAGTACTCGGCTGAGCCGTTCCATTTCGTGATGCAACCCTACGGCGTGTTCGAGCAGTTCTTCTCCTTGGTCCGTCATGAGATAAATCAGGGCATAGGCGCCGAACGTGAACATCCAATAGCCGGGCAGCCAGTCCAGCAGGGCGCCGACGCCGAGCAGGATCGTGCCCAGAGCCAGCAGGGTCTGTAGCGAGAGGATTCGGGTCAGGCCGGGAAATCCAACCGGATGATCGAGTGCAGCGGCCAGTCTCCGTCCGTTGATCTCCTGCTCTCCCGCGAGTTGTGCTTCGAGCACCAGCCGGTCTCGAAACAGTGAACGAGGACAGAGCTCTTTCACCAAGGCCTGCCGCGTGTCCCAGACCTGCGCCTCCGGCGGTTGAGTGAGGAGCCACAAGCTGAGCCGCGACCGTCCCTGGTCGGAGACGGTCGTGTCGATAAGGTGTAGCAGCGAGTGAGGACCTGCTATGTCCAGGTCCTGGGCGTACAAATGTGTCGCAAACGGCTCCGCGGGCTTGTAGGGAATTTGGGACCAGGCGAGCTGCACTCTGGCGAGGTGTGCGGATTTGATGGCCCTCCACAGCCGCAGCCGGTGAATACGCTGCTCAAGCCTGTTATGATACGACGCCACAATCAGGAACACGATGACGAATCCGGCCAACGCGAGATTACCGCTGTGGTAGTGGCCGGATCGGAACAGGGTTACGGTGCAGACGACCCCGGCGATGAAGATAGCCAGACGGTAGGTGGTGAAGCGGGAACTGACAGCTGCTCCGCCTGTGATGAGGCGTTCGATTCTGCCGACCAGCCGCTGCAATTGTCTGGCACGCGAGAATGCCGCCATCGTTCGTTGACGATACTCGAAGGTCCGTATGACGTCAATGACGACCAGGCTGTTGAAAAATCTTGCCGGCTTCGTTCTCGCTTCGCTTAGAGGCTCGACGTACGAGAGGGGTACGCCTCGCCACCGCGCTTGCTGTGGCCTTGCCGGACAAGCTTTTTGAACAGCCTCTGGAGAACCTAGATATGTCATCCGACTGGGTAGAAGTCCAAATCAGATCCGCTCTCGACGCAGGGGAGGTGTTAGGTCTGTTGGGCGATCCTTCTGTTCCGGGCGCCTGGCAGGATGGCCGGACGATTCGTCTCTATTGGCCAAGCCAGCATTGGACATCCGACCATCTGGCGCATTTGCGCCAGACGCTTCGCCGGTTGACGGAGCAGGGCGTGGCCGAACCGGACATCGTCGTGCACTCGCTGCCCGATCAGGATTGGAACCGCCAATGGGCACAGTCGGTCAAGCCGCTTCGAGTGGGGAAACGAATCATCATCAGACCCAGCTGGGAGCGAATGGAACCAATTGAGGAGCAGATCGAGATCGTCCTCGACCCGAAGCAGGCGTTCGGGACCGGCCATCATGCGACGACCAGCCTGTTGCTGGAATGGCTCGAGGAAGACATCCGGGGAGGCGAGTCGGTGCTCGATGTGGGGACCGGAAGCGGGCTGTTGGCGATGGTCGCGCTTCGTCTTGGTGCGTCCCGGGCGGTTGGCGTCGACAACGATCCGGAAGCCATCGACTGTGCGCGCGAATACGCCGCCGCCAATGGCTTCGGGCCGGAACTTGCCCTCCAGTGCGGCACCTTAACGGCTGGTCTCACCACGTATGATGTGGTTCTCGCGAATCTAGACCGCGGCACGCTCCTTGAGCTAATTCAGCCCCTGGCCGCCAGCACCGGCATGACGCTCCTCGTCTCCGGCCTCCTGGTCGATCAGCGTGATGAGATCGTGGTCGTGTTGGCCGAATTCGGTCTGTACTCCAGGCGCGAGCGCGAGCGGGACGGTTGGCTGGCCATGAAATTCGCCAGGGCGGAATCCTGCGAAGGAGTGTGACGATGAGCCCATCGGGGCGGCCACCGTATCCTCACGTGCATCAGATCAATGTCTCAGACGGCGGCGTTCCCAAGCATCCGGTTTTCGAAGCGAAGGTCTCAAAGGAGGGTGTGGAAGGCGACCGTCAAAACAATCTCAAAGTGCACGGGGGGCTGAATCGCGCGGTCTGTTTGTTTTCGATGGACCTGATTGAACGGATGCAGGACGAAGGGCATTCCATCGATGCCGGCTCCTCGGGAGAGAATCTGACGCTCGCAGGATTGTCGTGGGAGACGCTCGAGCCGGGCACGCAGCTTAAGATCGGCCCCGAAGTTCAGCTCGAAGTGGCCAGCTACTGTGCGCCGTGCGAACACAACGCGCGCTGGTTCCGTGATGGGGATCTCAACCGAATCTCACAACGGATCAATCCCGGGTGGAGCCGGCTCTATGCGAGAGTGGTGCGGGCCGGCCTGGTGCGACCCGGGGATGTCGTCGAGGTCATGGAGAGCCGTTAGGCATATCTGGCGCGGATCTACCGCGATAGAACAAAGCGTTCAATGATGGATCGCGTCCTTGAATCGGAGCTGATGGAGGATCCCGAGCAAGCGGCGGCTTACGCTGCCGCGGACTTCTCGCAAGAGAACCAAGGGTTCGTTGACCGGTTCGAGGAATACTTTCCGGGTTTTTCGAGCGGGCGTGTTCTGGACGCCGGCTGCGGTCCGGCCGATATTCCGATTCGATTTGCCAGGCGTTACCCCTCCTGTCATCTGACGGCGGTGGATGCCTCACTGGCCATGATCCGGCTGGCTGAGCAGGCCATTAGCCAGGCCGGCCTGAGCGATCGCATCACCGTGCAGCGCGAGCGGTTTGAAGCCGTCCCCGGCGCGAATGTCTTCGATGCCGTGCTGTCCAATAGCCTCCTCCACCACCTGCCGAATCCCCTGCAGTTCTGGAACAAGCTCCGTCAACTCGTCAAACCCGGCTCGCCCGTGTTGGTCATGGATCTTCTGCGGCCAGACTCGCCCGAAGAGGCCCAGGCCATCGTGGACCGGTACGCGTCGGGAGCGCCAGCCGTGTTGCGGCGGGACTTTTTCAATTCGCTCATGGCCGCCTTCACGGAAGACGAGATCACCACACAACTCGCCCGCATGAATTTGACGCGGTTGTTGATCGATGTGATCGACGACCGCCATTGGGTCGTCGGCGGGACGATCTACTGATGCGCCACCGCCGTCATGCGCTGGTGCTGAGCGCCGTGGTGCTCGCCATCCTTGCTGGGACATGGTCCATGTCGGCGGCGCAGCTTGACCGGCTCAGAAAATCCAAATCCTTCATGACGACGCCTCCGGCGGAAACGCCGATGGTAGAAATCCCTGCCGGCGAGTTCATGATGGGCTCGGACGGCACCCAGGCGTTGGAGGATGAGCGCCCGTCTCATCGCGTGTGGCTCGATGCCTTCTCGATTGATCTTCACGAGGTGACGACGGCGCAGTACGCGGCGTTTCTTTCCGCGGACAAGCGCGCGGCTCCATGGCAGTGGGAATCCGTAGATCTCGTTCAGCACGGCGATCGTCCCGTTATCGGCGTGGACTGGCGCGACGCCGAGGCCTTCTGCACATGGAAGGGCAAGCGGCTTCCCACAGAAGCCGAGTGGGAAAAAGCGGCGCGAGGGACCGACGCTCGGCTGTATCCATGGGGCAATCAAGCGCCGACTGGAGATTTGGCGAATTTTGCGTTGGGTGCGCGCTTCAGCTACAACCAGGTCTTGTTTCCCGTGCGTTCGCACGAGCCAGGGAAGAGTCCCTATGGGCTCTATCACATGGCCGGCAATGCCTACGAATGGGTGCAAGACTGGTACGGAACCAACTACTACGACTCCTCTCCAGACAGGAATCCACCCGGACCGAGCCAGGGCCAGTTCAAGGTCCTGCGTGGCGGCTCCTGGTCGGATCTGCCCAAGTATCTGCTGACCTATGGGCGCTTCAGACTCTCGCCTGAGACGAAGAACAGTTACACGGGATTTCGCTGCGCCAAGTGACAGGATGCTGAAAAAGGCAATTTCTCATCCCCCCGACCCAGGCGCGCCGTGACGCGCCTCTTCCCAAGCCTTGTTCTCGGGTGCCTCTCTCCTTGCGACGTACGAAACGCTGTACGTCTTAGTCGCTAGGCGCCCTGCGGCCTCGCTGGTTATCCATATTGAGCATCCTGTGAGAACGAACGTAGTCTGGCTCGACACGAGCAGCCGCTAGTAGATGCTCTTGCTGACTTCAGAGGACAGCCCGCTCTCACCGCCAGAAGAGTCGAAGGCCGAAATGGCAAAGAAATACGTCTGTCCTACAGGTAGGCCCGTGATCGTGTAGCTGCCGGTCAGGCCAACCACGAAGGGCGAGCCTGGATAGGTGTAGAGGCCTGCAGCCGTCCCTACGTAGACCTTGTATCCTGCCAGGTCAGGCTCACTGTTCAGCGTCCAGCTGAGGGTGGCGTTTCCGGTGCCCGGGGGAGGCGGTGGGGGGGGGGGGGGGGAGGACGAAGGCAGTGGCTGTGGAGGTACCGACGATGGTGCGGGAGAAGGCGGTGGAGAAGAGACAGAGATCGTTGGTGCCACCAATTGCGTCAGGCCGGGCATCTGGGTACTGAGGCTCTGGATGCCGCGTCCGGCGGCCACTCGTGGCGATCCGGTTGTTGCGGGGCCTATGCCGGGGACCGCAGTCGCTACCGGCGTTTTGGCTGACGAAGGTGCGGGGGTGACAGAGGCCGTGGCGCCGCTTGATCCTGCGCTTGTCGTTGACGCTGGGGTCAACGTGGACGCTCCGAGTGCGGCAACGCCCGTGGCCGGCATCGAAATCCGGCTCTCGGTTCCAGCCTTGTGTGTCTGAACCGGAGAGACGGCTTGCGGCGAGGAGGTCGTGGCCTGTGACATGACGGTGGCACTCGATACGGCGACAGGCAACTGGCTGGGCCGTTTCGTGAGTTTTCGTTGAGGTGAGCGAGTAGCTGGCGCGCTCGTGGTGCCGGGTGTCGTCTGTGATATCCCCGCCTCCGGAGGTGTGACCTCTGCTGCCTGGCGGTGGATCAAGCTGTGTGGCCTGGGCGCCTGGGTCGTTTCAGCCGCAAGCACGTGTGAATTGATGGCCAGCACACAAAGCGTTGCGGTGACGAATGCCAGGCGATGGATGCTGGAATGAACCGGGGTCACGAATTCTGTCTTTCGTCGAAGGTGATCGCGCAGACAACACGTTGATGCGGCACCATGCCCGGAGAGCATGTGTAGACGCATTGTGAAGCTGAACCTTTTCATTGGCCACAAAAAGCCAATTTCCTGACAGAGGAACGCCGGGAGCACTGAACCAGATGGAGACAGAGATTGACGAGCGGAACGGGGAAGGGGAGGTCAGGCGAGCAGCAATGCAAGAAGAAAGATGCCGGTCAGTGCACAGAGCGAGGCGAGATATTGTAGGCCGCTGCGGTCCCTGAGCCAGGCCGTTTTCCACTTGGCTGGATACAGGGGTTGCTGCTCGATGAACAGGCCTTCTTCATAAAAGCCGAGCGCCTGTTCGATCTGGACCAGGACTTGTTTGGCCAGCCGGTGACGATACTGTTGTTGAAGGATCAAGCCGCAAAACAGCCCGCACCAGATCAGGCTGCCCAGCGCTAGGAGCAACGCTTCGGCGGGAGACAGCCGGCTTTTGAGGGGACTGAGGATGAGCGCAAAGGTCATCGCAACGAGCGCGAATGCCCCGAAGGCTGTGAGGCGTATCATTTGCTCACGACGCTGATAGACCTCGTTCTTGTACAGCGGATAGAGGACGGTCAGAGTCTGTTGTACGCCTTCCGTGATCATGGCCGCATCGTATGCTCCCAGTATCCCAACACTGTCATCCTGTCGTCAGATGACCGACCAGCCAGCTTGTGATGGCAGCCGTCATCGTTCGAAAATCCTCCCCGCGGCTAAACTGATGGTCCGCTTCCGGCAGGAGGTCGAGCCGTTTCGGGCCGCGAAGCGCCTCCAGCAAGCGCTGGCTTTGGTGGAGCGGGACCAGTTCGTCGCGTGCGCCTTGAACGATGAGCGTCGGTGCGACAATCCGTGCCGCCGGCTCATAAGCGATCTGCTGCAGGCAATCCTCATACAGCCCGAACTTCAGCCGGACCCGTTCCGCGCCTCCCATCAGGTTTGGAATCGTATCCGTAGACTGCCACCGCGCCAGTTCGCCGGGGCCGAATTCTAAGCGAAACTCTTCGCCAAAATCTACTACCGGGCATTTGAGGGCCAGACAGGCGATATCGTTCCGCTGGGCCGTGGTCAGGATGGCTACCAAGCCCCCAAAGCTTGATCCCATAAGGCCGATTCTTTCGTAACCCTGCGAGTGGACGAAAGCCACCGCCGCATGGGCCTGTCCGACCGCCAGTGAGACCGTGATGTCTTCAAAGGGGCCGTCGCTGTCGCCCTGCCCGAAGAAATCGAACCGGAAGGTGGCGAGCCCTGCTTCGTTCACCATTCTGGTCAACGTCTTGTTGGTCGTGCTGTTCTTACTGGACAAGAAGCCATGGCAGAGCACCACACCGGCGGTGGAAGGCTGCGAAGGGCGGCTGAGCACGGCGGAGATGTTGTGCCCCTGCTCGTCCTTGAAGGTGAGCGGTTCGTCCATGCGGCGGTATTGTAGCAGAGTTGCCCGGGGGAGGCGGCGAAGCGGTCTACAGCTTGCTCGAGCGCACGCGGTAATCGACGGTATCTTGTAACCACTTCCAAAATCTGGCCTGCTCGCCCAATTCACGATTCGGTTCCAGCTTTTCACGCCAGGTTTTCATGACTTCCCCGTCGACGGTCCAGAGGCGGACGCGCTCACGGGGCACATGCCTGCGCCAGTGATCGCCGACCTTGGGGCTGATATAGGCCAGGCGCAGGGTGACATTGCGGGATAAATACTCGAGCGGCTTGAGGTCGATTTTCTCATACAGCGCCTGCGACCCTGCGGGTGCGCCGCTGGCAGCGGCATCGGGCACCCCGTCGGTAATGATCATGACATTGATGGGCGCCAGCACCAGATTGCGCTCCTTGGTGATCCGAGCCACTTCCGCGAAGAACGGATTGAAATCGGTCACACGGTCTGCGGGCGGAAACCACTTGCGGAGCTCGGCCTCGATTTGCGGGATGTCTTTGTTTTCGAAATCATGGATCGGATGAAAACTCTTGGGCTCACGCAAATCCTTTCCACCAACGCTGGCGATGAACATCGCCTGAGGCTTATCGAGACCTCCGAGGGCATGGAGATGACCGTAGATGTAATGGGCGAGAAACAGGAGCGCATTGTCGTAGTAGCCGGAGTTCTTGAACGAGCCGCTCGCATCGACGCCGATAAACAGCGTGTTGTGCGGCTTCTGCGGCTGCGCCGGTTCCTGCGTACAGCCGGTGAGGGGCACCGACAGGGCGCTGGCGAGTGCGGCGGCGGCGAGAATCGACGCGATGCAGTTCATGAGGCCACCTTCTTGGGCTGCCATCTGACCGTGGGCAGCAGTTCTCGTGTCTCCACGACGTCCTTCAGGCTCTTGAATGGAATGCCGAACACTGGTTTGCCGACGACCAGAATCATGGCGAAGTTCAGCAGGGCCGCCGCCACGTGGAGCACCGGGAGCATGAGGAACTCCATCAATTCGCCGGCTTTCTCGTGCAGCCAGCCGACCTCGCGCTTGAAGTCCTCCATCGGCGCCTTCCACCAGGACGGCGGTTCCGGAACAACAAGCGCCATGCTGGTCGCGGAAGCCTCCTGATGCATCGGCTGCCGCGAGATGAACGACAGAAGGGGAGGCGTGCCATATTGGCCGAACAGGAACCAGGTCATCCCGCGAACGCCCATCCATCCGAACGTGGCGAGCGAGAGCGTGAACACGATTCCCGGTCGAAATTGCTCGCCCGTCTGCTGGGCGATCCAGGGCGAGAGCGCATCGACCAACTCCCGGTAGAGAAACATGACCTCGAACGTCATCACGAACACTTCCACGAGAATCATCTGGACGAGAAATTTGTACTCGCGGTTCTTCACCGAGTCAGCGAGCACCTGAATGCAGGCGAAACTGCCCATGATCAGGAGCAATAGGAACACGTAGAGAATCGTTCCGGTCATGACCGACGCGTCCGATCCGGTGATGCCGGCCAAGACCTCCGTGACCGTCGGCATGAGCGTGTACGTGAAGATCGTCGCTTCCAGCACGCACCAGAAAATCAGCAGGAGAAACGCGATCCAGGGCACGCCGGGTTGAAAATAGCTTTGGGTCATCTGGCCGGTCATCTTGAAGGGGAGCACCACCAGCTGCTTCATGGCTTCCGCGGCCAGATTCAGCCCTAGCCTCCCCAGCGTAAACAGCCAGCCGGCGACAACCATGATAAATCGCCCGAGGCCGACCCAGTACA
>DASTFK010000210.1:0-5066 GCA_035719945.1 Nitrospira sp. | reverse complement strand
CTTGTCGCCATCCGATCAACTACCAAAGGAGCAGGGCATGTATCTCAAGTCACTTGAGATGGTGGGGTTTAAGTCGTTCGCCGAAGCCCGGATCGAGTTTCCCAACGGCGTGACGGCGATCGTCGGTCCGAACGGAAGCGGCAAGAGCAACGTCGTGGATGCGATCCTCTGGGTGCTGGGCGAACAGAGCACCAAGACCTTACGCAGTGAAAAGATGGAAGACGTCATCTTCAACGGCACCGAATTGCGGAAGCCCTTGGGGATGGCCGAGGTGTCGTTGGTGATCAGCGGACTCGATCAGGTGAAAGTACAAGGGCAGAACGGTCTGCCGAGCCAATTGTCGGAATACCAGGACCTGATGATCACGCGCCGTCTCTATCGCAACGGCGACAGCGAATATCTCATCAACAAGACCCAGTGCCGTTTGAAGGACATTCGGAGCATCCTGCTCGATACCAGGGCGGGAACCAAGGGACACACGGTCATCGCCCAGGGACAGATCGACCAGATTCTCAACGCCTCGCCCCAGGACCGCCGTGAGCTGATCGAAGAAACCGCCGGCATCGTCCGCTATAAGAAACAGAAGGCGGAGGCTCTTCGGAAATTGGATGCGACGCAGCAAAACCTCCTTCGCGTCCGCGACATCATCGCCGAAGTCAAAAAGCAGTTAAACTCGCTGGAGCGGCAAGCGCGCCAGGCGCGGTCGTATCAAGTGCTGCAGCAGGAAGCACGGACGCTCGAAGTGCAACTGCTCACGAACGAACTGCTCAGGATGCGCGGCACGATTGCGGATATCGAGCGAGAGCTCGAGACTCTGGCTGGACAGGAATCCGAGCAGACGGCTCACCAGGCGCGCTTCCACGCGGAGCTCGAACGCATCAAATTGGCGATTGCAGACGACGGTGTTGCGATCAATCAGCGGCGCGAAGAAGTGTCGCAGGTCGAGCAGCAGCAGGCACAAGCCCTGACGGCTGCCGAAGTCGAGCGGAATAAAAGCGAGCTCTACGAACAACAGCGGCAGCAGGGCCTTGAAGAACGTGAGCGGCTGTCGCGCGAGCAAGCACAGGCCAAAGAGGCCGAGGCCGCCTTGCTGGCGGAACTGGAACGTCTTGAACGGGACTGCCACGAACGCGAGCAGGCGCTTGGTGCCCTGGACCACGAGATGAAAGCCTTGCTGCAGCAGCGGCTCGCGGCGCTGCAGGAGGAAGAGCGGGGCCGGACGGACGTATTGAACCTGACCGTCTTAGTGGCGAATGCCGAGCAAAGCCTGGTGCAGTTAACCGCCCGCACCGAGGAGGTCTCGGCCCGTGACGGGCGGCTCGCCCGCGAACGGGAAGACATCCAATCTCAGCACGACACCGCCCTCGATAAGCAGCAGCAGCTCCAGGAAGCTTGCCAGGCGGCCGAACAGATCGTGCTCGATCTCCGCCGGCAGCATCAAGACACGGAACAGCATGCCACGGCCATTGCTGGTGACCTGACGGCCGTCGAACAGGCGTTGTCCGGGCAATCGGAGGAATTGGCGGCGGTCGATTCGCATCTCCGCGCACTCCACGGAGTCTTGCGGGAAGACATGGGCTACGGCCGGCCGGGAAATGAAGAAGCGACGGCGCTCAAGGCGTGCCAAGGCGTGCAGGAGGCGGTGGCCGAATGGCTGATCGTGCCGTCTGGTTTGGACCGGGCGGTCGAAGCGCTCCTCGGAGAACGCGTCCGCGGCTGGTGTGTCGAAGGGCCGCAGTCCGCTTCCGGCGCCATCGCCTTTCTTCTCGAGAAAGAACTCGGCCGCGGAACCTTCATTCCCGAAACGCCGCGATGGACCGTCAGCGCCCGGTCCAACGAGTGGTGGACCGCCATTGCGGACCGTCCAGGGATTATCGGGCGGGCGATCGATTTGATCGAGGTGAATAGCTCGCGCGTCGCCGCGCGCGATTACCTCTTCGACGGCGTGGTGTTCATCGAGACATTGCACGATGCGATGGCGCTTTGGGAGCAGCAGCCCTGGGGCGAGATCCAGGGGCCCACGTTCGTCACGCGTGCCGGAGAGATCCTGGATGCGGCCGGAATGGTGACCGGTGGGCAGGTCGGCGCAACCGGCGGACTCTTGCAGCGCCGTCGGGAAGTGATGCAATTGGAGGAGCGGCGAACGGAGTTAAGCGCGACAGTGGAGCATGCCCGGCAACGACGGGAAGAGCTGCAGGCGCAGAGCCAATCGTTGCGCGAGGAGGGGCGGCGTCTTGCGGAAACCTTGCGCGAAGAAGAGATGAAGGCCCTGTCGCTGCACAAGGATGGGTCGGGATTGCAGCTCTTCTTAGGAGATCTCACTCAGCGGATCGAAACGTTGATGGGGGATGCGCAGAGGGGCTCTCTGGAAATCCAGCGCCTCGAGCAGGACGCGCGCTCAGGTCAGGCACAGTTGGCACAATGGATCGCTGAAAAAACCGGACAGGAAGGTGCGCTGCAGGCGGTGCGCGGCCGGGTCGCGCAGTTGGATCAGGGGATGCATCAGCTGCAGCAACGGTTGACGGAAGCTCAGCTGAGCGCACAAGGGACCCGCAATACACGCGAACACCGCCAGGCTGATCTGGGGCGCGTCCGCCAGGAGCAGGAGGAGACGGCCGGACGAATCGAGAGTTTGAATCAGCACGTCGAAACCTTGGCCGCTTCTCTGGCGCAGAGCCGCGCAGAGCGCGAGCGGCAGGAGACCCTGTGCCGCGAGATCGGCCACTCGATGGACTGCCTGAAGGCGCAGTTAGTGGTGGCGCAGGAGCGGCAGGCCCGAGAAATGTCGCAGGCTCAGGCGGTGGAATCCAGCCTGGACGAGGTGCGGAAGACACTCTCGGGCCTCCAGGAATCTCGTCTCACCATTGAAGTGAAACGGGCGGAGGTCCGGACACAATTGGCGACCGTGGAATCGACCTTGTCCGGGACCTACCAGGTGGATCCGGCAACGATCGAGGAATCCGGCACACCCGTCCTTCTCAGCGAGGACGCGCCGTCCCAACCCTCCCCAACGGAAGAAGAGCTGCGACAACAACTGCAGAAGATCCGAGAGCGGCTCGAGCGGATGGGACCGATCAATCTGGCCGCGATCAATGAACATCAGGAACTGGAGGAGCGGCACCGGTTTTTGTCGACCCAGGAGCAGGATCTGTCGACTTCCATTGGATCGCTCAAGGAAATCATTCAACGGATCAACCGAACGACCAAAGACATGTTCGCCACGACCTTCGCCGAACTCCAGGAAAAGTTCGGTGAAGTGTTCACCAAGTTCTTCCGCGGCGGCCGGGCTGAACTTCAATTGGTCGAGGTGGTGCCGGACGAAGCGGCGGAGCAGAAGGGGCCGCAGGAGCCCGGCGTCGAGATCGTCGCGCAACCTCCGGGAAAACGTTTGAAGAACATCACGATGCTGTCCGGCGGTGAGAAGACGCTGACGGCCATGGCCCTGCTGTTCGCCAGCTTCCTCATCCGTCCTACGCCGTTCTGTATCCTCGACGAGATCGACGCTCCACTCGACGAAGAAAATATTGGGCGGTTTACCACTGTGCTCTGCGAACTGGCCCAGGGGGCTCAGTTCATGGTGATCACTCATAACAAGCGGACAATGGGGATTGCCGACTCGCTCTTCGGGGTCACGATGGAGGAACCCGGCATCTCAAAGCTTGTTTCGGTGCGGCTGAGCGATCTGCAGCCCGCTTGAGGTCACCACAGAGCTGGCAAAAACCCTCATAGTTCAGAGGACTTCCGCGTTCGTTTGCTTGACTTCGGTGAGACCGTCTGTTATATCCCCTCGAACGAGAACCAGGAATGGGTGGGTCACACGTCTTCCTGTGCCGCGGGGCCAGAGGCGACCATCTGAGGTGTCGGGTTCTCGCACGGCGGTGTGTGGCCCTTCAAAAGCCCATGAATCTGATTCGAACCATCCTCGACCGCCTGTCCGATAGTTTTTTCATTTCCGTCCCAGACAAGTTCAGTACCGAGCCACTTTCCCCGCCATCGTTGCGCCTGGTCTCCGACAAGTCTTCTGTCGCCGTCGAGACCACGTCCCGGCGTGCCACCGCGCAGGCGGGCAGTCAGCTCGATGCCATCGACGATGCTGTGCGCCGCAGCCAAGCCTGGTTTCTGTCACGGCAACATGCGGAGGGCTATTGGGTCGCGGAGCTTGAAGCCGACACCACGCTGACCGCGGAATATCTCATGCTCCGGCGTTTGCTGGACCGAGTCGATCCTGAGCGCGAACGCAAAGCTGTCCGGTATTTGCGTGCCGCACAGTTGCCGGACGGGGGCTGGCCCATTTACTACGGCGGTCCCTCGGAAATCAGCGCGTCGGTCAAGGCCTATTTCGCTCTCAAGCTCAGCGGTATCTCGGGGGACGAACCGTACATGCTGCGCGCACGAAATTGCATCCGCCAGAAAGGCGGCGTCGTCCAGGCGAATGTATTCACCAAAGTCGCGCTGGCCCTGTTCGACCAATACGATTGGGAAGGCATTCCGCACATGCCGGTCGAACTGATGTTCCTCCCCAAGTGGTTCTACTTCAATATCTACGCCATCTCCTATTGGTCGCGGGCCGTGTTGATTCCATTGCTGATCGTGTTCGCACACCGCCCGGTCTGCCGGATCCCGAAGGAACAGGGGATCGAGGAATTGTACTCAGTGCCCCGCAGCGAACTTCGCTATTGGAAATATCCGCCGTTCAACAAAGACCAAAAGTGGCTCACGCCGCACAACATCTTCGTGGCCTTGGATGCGATGCTCAAACTCTATGACCACATGCCGCTCATGTGGTTGCGGGAAAAGGCGTTGCATCGCGCCGCGACATGGATGCTGGAACATATCAAAGGCAGCGGCGGGTTGGGGGCGATCTATCCGGCCATGGCCAACTCCATAATGGCGCTGCAGTGTCTGGGCTATCAGGCCGACGATCCTTTGGTGCGCAAAGCGCTCAGGGAAATCGAAGATCTCGAAATCTACGATATGGTGTCCATCGGCGATCAACGACTCGAGGCCATGCATCTGCAGCCGTGCCACTCGCCGATTTGGGATACGTCACTCCTGATGAACGCGTT
>DASTFK010000209.1:0-8372 GCA_035719945.1 Nitrospira sp. | reverse complement strand
ACGATCGCGAACGGGCCGGTATCGCCGCCATTTGCATTGAAGACAACGTATACCCGAAGCGTTGCAGCTTTTACGCCGGCGTCCGCCGGGAGTTGATCCCGGTTGAAGAGCACTGTGGAAAGATCAAGGCTGCCAAGGCGGCGCAAACGGTGCCGGACTTCATGATCATCGCCCGCACGGAAGCCTTGATTGCCGGATGGGGTCAGGAAGAGGCCTTGAAGCGAGCGGAGGCATACGCGGAAGCGGGAGCGGACGCCGTCTTGATCCACTCCAAATCAAAAACCTTCGACGAACTCAGGAATGTATACCGACTCTGGTCCGGGCAGGTTCCGCTGGTTGTGGTTCCGACCATCTTTGACCAAACAACTGCGGAGGACATGCAGCAGGCGGGTGCGAAGATCATCATCTACGCCAATCAACCGGTCCGGGCCGCCATTCGGGCCATGAAAGAGACACTGGCCCTCATACGAAAAGACACCCGGCCTGGCGCAGCCAACGATCGCATCGTCACCTTGCCTGAAGTGTATGACATCGTAGGCGTGCCGCAAATGGAGCAGGATGAGAAAGCATTTCTTCCGGTCGGCGGCGAAAAAATCACGGCCATCATTCCGGCGGCAGGATTTGAAAAGCAATTACTTCCTCTGATCGAGGACAAACCCAAGTGTCTGCTGGATATCAAAGGCAAAACCATCCTCGAGCGGGCCGTGGGGGCCCTCAATGAAGCCAATATTAAGGAAATCGCCGTCGTGCGCGGCTATAAGAAGGAAGCGATCGCGCTGCCCAATATCCGGTATTACGATAATGATCGGTACGAGGAAACCGGAGAGCTGTTCTCCATTTTCTGTGCGGAGAGCGAGTTGAAGGGCCGGACCATCCTGCTCTACGGGGACATCATGTTTGACAGTCCCATATTGGAAAAGCTGTTGAAGAGTCCGGCCGACATCGCCCTCGTCGTGGATTTGGCCTGGAGAGACCAACACCAACGTGGCGGACCTTCCTCTCACCTCAATCCGGACCTCGTGACCTTCGCGGAACCGCCCGGAAACAGTTCCCACTCACGATTCGTCATGGGAGACGAGGAGCACCGGGTCGTGAAAATCGGCCAGCACCTGCCGCTCGACCACGTGCACGGCGAATTTATCGGCATGGCGATGTTTTCCGAGAAAGGCACACAAGCGCTGAAGGACTGCTACCGTAGCTCGCAAGAACGGTATAAGTCTTCGGGGTTTCACGAAGCCAGCAGCGTCGGCAAGGCGTCCTTTACCGACCTGCTCCAAGAATTGATCGACCAAGGACACCGTGTCGACGCGGTGCCTATTTTCAAAGGTTGGATGGAAGTCGATTCGTTCGAGGAGTACCAGAAGGCCTGGGCCAAAATCCGCCAATAATCACAACGTAGAAGCACGTAGTCCTTACTTCCTCCTTGCAGAACCCTGTCCTTCCCCCCTCCTTTGTAGGACCCTCATACCCCTCTCCCTGGGAATGGTTGAATGTTCGCCCTGGGGTACTCTTTAGGTGTCGCAATTGGGAGGCAGAGATGAAAAACAGTTTGCTTGAACAGAATCTGGTGGGGCCTCGCACGCATGCTCAGCTTGACCGCCGCTACGCCGAACGAGCACTCATCGAGCATGAAGTCACCTACACTAGCACTGAAGGTGCCAGGTTCACGACCTCCACAGGCTTGCTGAAAGATCTCTCAAAAACCGGCTGCAAAATCGTTGGGACAACGCTTCCGGCCGTTGGGGTCCGTGTCACGATCACCTTGTACTTGAACGACGGACAGGCGCCCTTGTGTCTAACGGATGCTTCCGTCTCGTGGATCAAAGGCAATGTCTTCGCCGTACGATTTCCTAAATTGACGGACGACGAGCGGAAGCGGATTCAAGGGGTCGTCTGGAAACATGTCAGCTTGTCCGACGCTAAAAATCACCGTACGGCCTTTCGCATCGTCATCTAAACGGTCGCATTGAGCAGGAGCTGAGTAAGGGAGGACCGGGCATGAGCCAAGCGAGCATCGGCAAGTCCCGCCGGACCGACAAGCCATCTGACGACAACCGCCGGGGGACCGAGCGAGTCCCCGCTCAGTTCAGCTTGATGTACTCGGGCATGAGTGACGGTCGCATGCTGATCGGTAACGGCGTCGTGAGCAACGTCTCAAAATCCGGCATTGGGATCCTGGGCAACCAGCTGGTCAAACACGGAATGGATCTGTCCCTTTTTATCGACCTCCCAGGCATCGAGGAGCCGATTTGCATCGCGGAATGCCGAGTCTCCTGGGTGTCGGGACGGCGTTTCGGAGTCGAAATGATTTCGCCAAAATTGGAAGTCCAGAATGAGCTGCGGTTTTACGTCTGGAATCATCTGTATCGACAGGATGGCAAAAAACCATAACAAGGTGATGCAATGAAACAGGCAAGACTTAGAACCCTCCGATCCCAACACCGTACTCATCCAGTCTGCGATCGTCGGACGGACCAGCGAGTCCACATCGATTTCCGGCTCATGTATTCGGCACAGGACGACCGAGAAGAATTGATCATGGGCGACGGCAGTGTGGTCGATCTTTCCAACAAGGGACTACGCGTCCGTGGCAACATGGCCGTAAAGTCCGGTCTCGAAATGACGTTGTTTCTCTATCTTCCCGACGGGCGTGATCCCCTCTTTGTCCTTAGTGCAAAGGTGGCATGGTCGAAGGGTCACGAGTTCGGCGTGGAGATTCTGAAGATGAATGTGCGCGAGCGCAATCGCTTACGCTACTTCCTCTCCTCGAATCTGCAGCTCTAGGCAGGTTCCCCGCTTCGCGTGAAACCCCATGCTCGGTTGTCAGCCGTGAGACGTTCATGCTACGCTCAGCGGTGAGTAATTACTCACTTACTGAACGAATGCCATGGCCAGACAGCCGAGGTCGACAAGTCAGCAACGCCAGGCCGGCCTCATTGCCGCCGCCGCCTCCCTCTTCGCAGCCAAAGGTTTCAACGGGACAACGACCAAGGAAATCGCAAAAGCCGCCGGCGTGAGTGAGGCGCTGGTCTTCAAGCATTTCCCGACCAAGCGTGCGCTCTACGGCGCCATCCTGGCCGAAAAGGTCACCGTCGACGAGTTGCTGGGGGCGGTCGAAGAATCCGCCAAAAAGCGCGATGACCGCCGCGTGTTCACGCTGATCGCCCGCTTCCGCATCAGACCCGGCGTGGACTCCACCTTCCTACGACTGCTCTTATTCAGCGCGCTCGAAGGTCATGAATTGTCGGACATGTTCTTCGGGAAACACCACCGGGTCTTTTACGACCACCTCGCTACGTACATCGAGACCAGAATTGGCGAAGGCGCCTTTCGCGAGGTGGATCCGCTGCTCGCCGCCCGAGCATTCATTGGAATGGTCGTCCATCACCGCCTTCTTCACGAGATCTTTGGTGTCCCCATGCATCGCTCCCATGACGAAACGGTTGCCACCTATGTCGATTTGTTCTTGGCCGGCCTCATGACCAGTCCTGAACGGAGACGGGCCTCATGAATCCGGTAAGACAGCATCCCATCGTCACGCTCGGCGTCATCATCTTTTTTGCCGTCACCGCGCTGGTGGTCTTTCGGCTCAGCAGCGGAGCCAAGATCGACCAGAAAAAATCACGAGTCATCACCGTGGGTATCGTCACGCCGCTCAAGCGGGACCTGGACATTCGCCTGGCCTACACGGCGGACATCACGCCCAATCAGGTGGTCAACATCTTCTCCCGAGTGGACGGTTACATTGCCAAACTATACGTCGATAAGGGCGATTTGGTGAAGGCCAACCAATTGATCGTCGAAATCGACCATCAGGACTATCTTCATGCGGTCAACCAGGCAAAAGCCAACGTCGCCGCAGCAAAAGCCAAGGTTACTCAGCAGGACGCCTCCGTTCGCAATGCCAAGCTGACGCTCGACCGTATGCAGGCCCTCATCAAGGACCAATTCATCTCCCAACAGGACTTGGACAATGCCGAAGTGAATTTAGACGCCGCGGTGGCCGCTCTCGAGTCGCTCCGGGCGCAAGTCAAGCAGATGGAAGTCGCGCTCGCTCAGGCCGAGACAAACCTCGCTTACTCCTATATCCGCGCGCCGTTCGCCGGATACGTGGCGGAACGGAACCTGGACTTAGGCGCCTATGTGACGGGAGCGGCCACCGCCAATTCCACGACCTCTCGAGGCATTGTCAGCTTGCACGATGTCGAAACGGTTCGCACGTTGATTGAAGTCGTGGAAAAGGACGTGCCTCTGGTGCAGATCGGGCAAAAGGCGGAGGTCCGCGCGGAAGCTTATCCGGACCGGGTGTTCGAGGGCACGGTCACGCGTGTGGTCCAGGCCTTGAACCGCGCCACCCGCACCATGACGGTCGAAGTGGACCTCCCCAATAAGGCCCGCCTGCTCAAGGGTGGGATGTTCGCCCGTGTCGAAGTCCTGGTGGGGAAACATCACAACGCGCTGCAAATTCCGATTGATGCCGTCAGCCGGCTGGAGGACGCGCAATACGTGTACATCGTCCGCGATGGAAAGGCCGAACGCATCGCGGTGGAAATTGGGGTGCGTGACGAGAACCGCGTCGAGATTACGAAAGGACTGGTCGGCTCCGAACAAGTCATCGTGTCCGGGAAGGACCTCGTCCACGACGGAACGCCGGTGCAAACCGAGTCGCTCAATCCAGTGAAGACTGAGGGATGATGTGGTCATGAGCCGTTGACGTATGTGGTTAACCCTCCTCGCGTTACGGAACCGAATCGGCATTCTGATGTTGTCGCTGGCCATGGTTGTGCTCGGCGCGACATCCCTGAATCGTTTGCCCGTCGACCTCTTTCCCAATATCCAGGTACCCGTGGCCTTCGTGGGCGTCATCTACAAAGGCGCTCCTCCTCTCGATATCGAGCAAAGCGTCGTTTACCCCATTGAAAAAGCGGTCAGCTCGGCGTCGAACGTCGAACACGTCGAGTCGTTCGCGAAACAAGGCATCGGAGCGGTCCAGATCTGGTTCAACTGGGGCGCCGACATCAACGTCGGACAGATGGAGGTGATGCAGCGCATCACCCAGATCCTCAACAGCCTGCCGCCCGGCATCCTCCAGCCGTTCATCGTCAAATTCGACGTCTCGAATATTCCGGTCTCGTTCGTGACGGTCTCTAGCGACGATCTCGATGAACGGGCACTTTACGACCTTGCCTTCAATACCATCGCACCGCAGATTGAACAGATTGCCAATGTCGCGGCGGCGACGGTTGAAGGGGGAAAAATCCGCCAGATCAACATTAATTTGGACCCGGCGCTGCTCAATGCACGGGGCTTATCGATCCTGGACGTCGTGAAGGCGGTCAAAGCCGCGAACCTGATTCTGCCCTCCGGCGACATTAAGGCTGGAAATCTCGATTACAACGTGTTCACGAACAACCAGTTCCGCACGGTCGAGCCGATTCAGGACGTCATCGTGAAGGTGAACCAGCAGGGCAACCCCGTTCGCGTGCGCGACCTAGGGACCGTGAGCGATTCCTCGGACATCCAAACGAACGTGGTGAGAACCGACGGGAAGCGGGCGGTCTATCTTCGCGTCAACAAGCAGCCAATCGCCAATACCGTCGAGGTGGTCGATGCGTTACGCGCCGCATTGCCGAAGATGATCGGCATCCCACCCGGCGTCCAACTCGGCATCTCGTTCGACCAGTCGGTGTACATCCGGCAATCCATCAACAATCTCGTCGAGCAGGCGTTGCATGGCTCGCTCCTGGCTGCCGCCGTGATTTTGGTTTTTCTCCGCAACCTGACGAGCACGGTGATCATTTCTGTCGCCATTCCCCTTTCGATCATGGTCACGTTCATCGTGCTGTACTTCACCGGTCAGACGCTGAACGTCTTCACACTGGGAGGTTTGGCGCTCGGCATCGGTCGCTTGGTCGACGATTCGATCGTGGAACTGGAAAACATCCAGCGGCATCTCAATACGAATCCGCGGCGCTGGGACGCGATTCTGGACGCTGCCCGGGAAGTGGCTATGCCGATCTTTGCATCGACGGTCACTACCGTCGTGGTGTTTTTGCCGATCTTTTTTGTCGTCGGCATCGCCCGCCTCTTGCTGATTCCCCTGACCGTGACCATTGCCATCGCGCTGTTCACATCCTTCTTCGTGTCACGGACGGTGACGCCGGCGCTTTGCTTCAAATTTCTGAAACCCGAGGATGAAGCCCACCGGTCGATGCCCCAGTGGTTCGTCCGTGTGATGGATTGGAGCCGGACGCGGTACGAATCCATGGACCGTGGATTCGAGGATTCCCTCCGCTGGGTGCTCGGCCATCGCAGGCTGTTTATCATCGGCATTCTCGTGATCTTCGCCGCCTCTATCGCCTTGATCCCAAAGATCGGAACGGAGTTTCTCCCGGTCTCCGACGAGAGCCAGTTCCGCATCGTGCTCCGTGCGCCGGTCGGGCAGCGAGTCGAGAAGACCGAACAGCAGGTCGCCGAAGTCGAACGGATGTTGCGTGCAAACATTCCGGCCGGCGAGTTGGAAACCATCGTGTCCAGCACCGGCGTGCTGGCACAAGGCCGCTCGTCGCTCTTCAATCCGAACACGGGACCGCACACCTCGGTCATCTCGGTGTATCTGACGTCGCCCGATAAGCGTTCCCGGAACCAAGTGCAGATCATGAACGAGGTGCGGCCGAAGATCGTCAGGCTCTTTCCCGGCGTCGCGATGTTTTTCGACCCCGGGGGTTTGGTCAAGCGAGTGACGAGTTTCGGCTCACAGAAGTCTGTGGACGTGGAGATCTACGGTTACGACTTCGAGAAGGCTCGTGACGTCATTCGACAGGTGGAAGGTCTGATGCATCGGATCGACGGTCTCGCCGACATCGAAGTCAGCCGCGAGGAAAACTATCCCGAAGTCAATGTCGTCGTCGATCGCGAAAAAGCCGCGCTATTGGGCATCAGCGAAACCGACATCGCGAATGCCGTCTTATTTTCACTGAATGGCAACGGCCAGACCGATCCCATCATCTATACCGATCCGCAGAACGGCAATGAGTACTACATCAGCGCCTGGCTGGCAGAGGAGCATCGGAAGGACCTGACCGACCTCGAGAACATCATTCTGACCGCCAGAAACGGAGAAGCGGTTCTCCTCAAGAATGTCGCTTCGCTGAAATTGAACGCAGGTCCGGTAAAAATCGACCGGAAATACTTTCAACGGGTGATCCACATTACCGCGAATCCGTTGAATCGGGACCTCGGCGCCATCGCAGAGGACCTTGAGGCCGGTTTTGCCCAACTGCAGCTGCCGACGGGCTTCAGCATCCGGCTGGCCGGTCAAATCCAACAGCAACGGGAAACGTTTTCAGGTCTGCTGTTCGCCACAGTCCTCGCGCTGGTCCTGGTCTATATGGTGATGGCCGCTCAGTTCAAATCGTTGGTGGACCCCTTCATCATCATGTTCTCGGTTCCCATGGGCTTTCCGGGAGTGATCTTGGCGCTGTTTCTCACCAACACGACCCTGTCGACCACCTCGATGATGGGCATCATCATGATGCTCGGCATCGTGGTGAGCAATGGCGTGCTGTTGGTCGACTACACGAACGTCTTGCGGGGAAGAGGATTGGCGCTCCGTGACGCCGTGGTCCAGGCGGCTCGGACCCGGCTGCGCCCGATTCTGATGACGTCGCTGGCGACGGTGTTCGGATTGCTGCCAATGGCGATTGGTTGGGGAACCGGTGGAGAAACCAATGCGCCGCTGGCTCGGGCGGTCGTGGGAGGGCTCAGCGTCTCCACGCTGCTGACGCTGTTTCTTGTGCCGACAATGTATCTGATTCTTGAAGAACGCTTTCCGCGCCGGGCGCCCGCGGAAGGGTCGACGGTACTTCCGGAGCTTCCCGCCGAAACGCCGCTCGTTCCGGCAAATCGCTAAGGTAGGAAGCGCGCACCCGAAGCCCGCCGCAAGAGCTACCCGCTGATGCTTGGAAACAGCGCGCGCAATTGCATGGCTAATCCCATGTCGCCGCTGATCCTGATTCGTCCGGACATGGCAGCAGCCGGCCCGCTGAGCTCACCATTCAGCACCCTCACGCAGTCTTCGCCGGCCATCGACAAAATCACGTGCGGATCCTCGTGCCGGCCTTCCTTCACGTGGCAAACCCCTTCGCGAATCGTCACGACATACTGCCCGCCTTGCGCTCCGCTCAAATCGAACTGATACACCGCATCCAAATCCTCTGCAGCTTCCGCGTCGAGCTTGGAAGGCAAGTGCCTGAAAAATTCCTTGATGCCGGCAACGTTCATGGTTGGGAAAGCCAAAGGATGGTTGGGCACGGGAGCGGCGGATCCGCCGCTCCCAGTGTCGTTTGTTCAATTAGTAGCGAAGCGTCACG
>DASTFK010000208.1:0-2510 GCA_035719945.1 Nitrospira sp. | reverse complement strand
CGGTGGCAGACGTCTGCATCTGCATGGCCGGATCTTTGTTGGGGTCAGGTGTGATGGAAAGAATTTCGGGTGGCGCTTCCGGAGTTTCCTGGAACGCGAGTGCTGGCCCTGGCCCGACCAGCAGGGCAGCGGTTACGCCGGCCGCAAGCGCAATTTTCCGCATGGTCTACTCTCCCCTTGCAGGATGAGCGTGGACCTCTGCGATTTCAAGCGGGTCGCACGTGCGGTTAAATCGCTGTTAACGTTGGAGAATTTGGTGAGCCTACCAATCTCTGTGGCTACACAGCCACAGATTGAGGTCGCGCCAAGGGCGGTTTCACAGCGCGAAAAAAAGACCGCCCCGAAGGGCGGTCTTGACTCCCGGGAAGTGAAAGGTGGGTTAACTCCCGGGATGAAGTGAAAGGTGGGTTAACTACCGGGAAGTGAAAGGTGGGTTAGAAGTAGATGCGGCCGCCCGTGTAGATCAGGTCGAAGTCGTCGATCGACACTGGGACGTTCTTCAGCTTTCCGCTTGGAGAAACCGAGGGATCGCGTGTTACCAGGCTCATGTCGGCGTTAAAGTGCTGATAGGCAAGATAGAGGTGCATGGCAGCGGATTCGAAGCCCTGATCCAAGGCCAGGAACCAACGATCGACCTCTGAGCCAACGACTTCCGTCGGAACACCGACGCTGGCGAATGTGCCCGCCCTCAGGATGCTGTTGGCCGGGACGCCGCCGAGATTGCCGCCAGCGCCGCAAGAGCTGGGGGAGTCTCCCGGAACACAGGGATTGTTCGGATCACCGCCATTGCTGCCTGGAGCCCAGCCATCATTGACTTGGCCATAACCGCCCCAAAAGGCGGTCTCACCGTACTGCTCAAGACCGAATAATCCGAATCTGCGCTGGATACCAGCCTGAATGTCCCATGCGGTCATGTCTGGCGCCCGATCGCCGGTATAGAAGCCTCGGACATTGGTGTCGTCAGATTGTGACGTACTGAAATTTCCCATGGCAAAGAGGCCGCTAGGCTTGTGCTTGGCAGCGATCGAACCGGCCCACTCGTTGAACTCGCGCTGGAAGAAGGTCAGCTTGTTGACGGTCGAGCCATCCGCTTGCGGGATCGGGACAATTCCGCTCGCCAAGCCGCCACCGGCATTCTGCAAGCGCTCGTCGCGTAAATTCTCATAGGCGACGTTGGCGGAGAACAGCCATGTATCGTCCGAGGAAGCGCCGGAGCCTCCTCCCCAGGGAGAAAAAGAATTCTTGTAGCGCAGAGCCGCGCCCCAGTCGTCGTCCTCGAACCAGCCCCATTGGACATTGAAGCCTTCAAAGAGCCCTTTGAAGTCAGGCGAGGAATACTCGACGCCGTTGCGGCGCGTCGAGCAGTTGTACTGATCCGACGAGCCGTAGCAGCGGGCGATGTTGGACCAGGTCAGGCTCGACAGTCCTTCGGCATTGTTGAAGCCGGTGGGCCGCAAGCGGAAGGAAGGGTTCATGCGAAAATCGGAAACGAGAGTATCCGATAGGCCGCCGCCCTCGCCCTTTACCGTGGAGATGTACTCCATCGCGTTTTTGGTGATGTCGTATTTGGGCGTGGCGGTGAGGCCCCAGTTCAGCGTGCCGTAGTGCTTGTTGGCGAGGTACATCTGCGACCAGCGGACGACGAGGTCTAGTGCGCTAGCGTTTGCCTGGTTGTTGTCGTTAAATTGGTTCAAGAACGAAGAGGCGGCTGGCCGGTATTCCCACTCCAGCCGGTAGCCACCTTCCCAGTCGCCGGCGATCTTGGCCTTGCCTTTGATGCCGGTGCGGGTCGACTCATTGTAGTTGTTGACAGTGTAGACATTCTGCTCGCCCCCGTCGTCCCACCACATCGTGGCGTAGTTGACCTTGCCGTAAATCTGCACCGAGACCTTCTTGTTGCCCTTGCGCGCCGTGGTTGCCTCGAGCTCGGCGACGCGCTCCTCGAGATCGGCGCAGCAATCGCCGCCAAGATCGGCCGCTTTGGCCGGTTTGGCCACGAAGACCGTCGCTCCCACGACGCAAGACAGGGCAGCGATCGACATAAGGCTGACGGTCACCCTCAATCCCCCACTCATGACCCCTCCAATTCTTGTCTTGCATGACGCGTTCGGCCCAAGTCAAGGCGACGAAAGCCCCGCGCATCGAAGCGGAGACTAGGAGGTGAGCAATGACGTTCTCATGACAGGTAGAAGACAGTGCGTTTTTGCTCCCTGTTTGTTGTTTCAGGGCAACAGTTAGTGGGATGGAGAATATGGTTCCGCCTCGATCGCACGCCGGAGCAAAACGGGGCGGCGTGCCGTCGCGACACATTCGGAATTGAGAGGGATTCCGGGACGTTCGGATCAGGCCGCGAACATCGCAAGCTCTACGAGGCCGACCTCATCGAGATTGAAGATGATTGCCCAAACAGCAGCTCCCGCCTTATACAGGCGGGAGGCGACCCAATCTATCGTCGCATAGCGACCAGGCTGGTAGTTGAGTGCGGCAACGCCGTTGGTAGCTCCGTTGGT
>DASTFK010000207.1:0-10079 GCA_035719945.1 Nitrospira sp. | reverse complement strand
TGCCCTCCATCAAGTGCAGGCGCGTTGAAATCCAGCGCGTACATCCCATTCTGCTTCATGAGTTTCTCCTTCATTGGATCCTGTACAAGTCTCTGGTTGCTGAATCACGACTCGACTGCTTGAAATGCTGACATTCTCGTTGGAACCAGCCGCAATTGACGCACTTCCGATCGTTTGCTCCGTAGAAGTCGAGTACTTTCTCGGAGACCATCAGACCACCGCATTTCAGACAATTCGTTTTCATCGTAGCTCCATGTAGCTCAACTGAAAGCAAAGTCGTTTATCTCTCTCCTATTCCCACTGTTGCTGTCCCCTCATACGTGACGTTTTAGCCGGTAAAACAAAAACGCCCAAGATGTCTTTCGACACCTTGGGCTCCGGCCTCAACGACCTCTGGCCTCGTTCCGACGAACTCAGGTTACGCGAGCAAGCTACTAGATGGGCATTACTAACGCGACGTTCCTAATTGATATGTACTCTCAATATCATTTAAAGACCCTCCTGTCAATCTCTATTTTGCGGAGGTGGCTTGGTGACTTGTGGCGGGAAGATTGGGAGGTTGAGGGGCGCAACTGTCATTACTGACAGTTGTTTCGTTAAACCAAATGATAGAGTCTGTGTGCGGATAGTGAATGACTGTCCTTCCAAAGGAGGAGGAATCGTATCTGTCCAATCGCTTAGAAAGGAGCCAAACGGTGAAAGGCTATGTTGTTCAACTTGAAGAGGCCACGCGGAACAACGAGAACTTTCGTCAGGTGCTTTTTACCGCCACACACAGTCAACTAGTCCTGATGAGCCTGAAACCCGGAGAGGAAATTGGAGAGGAGGTGCACGATCTCGACCAGTTCATCCGGTTCGAAGCGGGTGAAGGATCAGTCATCATGGATGGCCAGTCCTTTTCTGTAGGAGATGGCGTAGCTGTTGTCATTCCATCTGGAACTAAGCATAACGTCATCAACGTCTCCAAGACCAAAGAGCTCAAGCTGTATAGCCTTTATAGTCCACCAGAGCACAAAGACGGAACCATTCATAAGACAAAGAAGGAAGCCGTTGCCGGCGAACACCATAACTAAAAACACACCATCTACGTCGCCTGACTTCCGATTGAAATTGAGAGGCCGTCTCATCGAAATTGAGAAGCCTCCTCAGAAATACCTAAATTGAAGGTTGACGGCTGTATGTGCGGTTTGGATAATGACGCTATAGAAGCCATGAAAGTGTCATGAGAAAGGAGGCCGCATGAAGGCAAAAGACGGCGTCGTCAATCTGTTGAATAAGATCCTGACGGCGGATCTCACCGCTATCAATCAATATTTCGTGCATGCCAAGATGTGCGAAAACTGGGGTTATGATCGCCTGCACCATAAGGTGCGGGAACGCAGTTTCGATGAAATGAAAGATGCTGAGGAATTGATCGAGCATATCCTCTACTTGGAGGGTGTGCCGAACGTCCAACGAATGAATACGGTTCACGTCGGAGAGACCGTGCCTGAACAGCTCAAGCTCGATTTAAAGGCCGAACAGGAAATGCTAGCCCTCTTGAATGACGGCGTGACCCATTGCGCAAAGGTGATGGACTTCACCACCCGACACATGCTCGAGGATATGGCAAAGGACGTCGACGGTCACATTGATTGGATCGAAACGCAGATGGAAACGATCAAGCAGATCGGGCTGGAAAATTATCTCGCCGAGCAGATCAAGAAGGAATCATAAAGAAGGAAGGCGGGAGGCCCCAGGAGGATGCAAGGCCTCCCGCCATTGAGCGGGGCAAGTCGTCTCCCGCTCGACTGCTGAGCGCAAACCTTTCCTATTGATAGTCCTCGTTCAACGCCCTCAAAAATGCCACCAGTGCGGTGGCGTCTCCTGCCGTTAACGCGATGCCCTGCAGCTCTGAAGCTCCATTTCTCAGCGTTCCCGCTCGTGCGAGCGTCGACGTATCGCGATAGAACGTGATGATGTCGTTCAGGGTGTTGAACTGGCCGTTATGCATATAGGGTGCGGAATGACTCAAGTCGCGAAGTCCAGGCGTTTTGAAACGAGCGATGGCACGGTCCAGCAGCACGGCATCGGACAGAGGGCAGGGTTGTTGATCGTCGCAGAGTATGGTCCGAATCTTCATCTGAGCAGCCGGCATATCGGGGTTGGCAAAGACGTTCCACACTCCCAAATCCGTCAGAGTGGTAGTACCCGAGGGAATTGAGCGGAAGCGCTCGCTCGCGATGGGATGCTGTTCGGTGGCCGGAAGGTCGTTGGCTGTTCTAGTAGCAAGGGCAGGTATCGGCAGAGCCAAAAAATCACCTGTAGCATGAAGGCCGTCGTATTCCTTTTGTGTGGTTCCGGTATTATGCAGTTTGAAATCGGTAAACTTTGGCGCAGCATGACAGGCGATGCAATTGCCGATTTTCCCCGCAGTTAGTTCCGCCGGTGAAGCAATTGGAGCAGCCGGTTCCGCAAGGAACATCTTCAAGCCCTCCAGTTCAGTCGGAAGGACTTCGAATGGTTGAGAGTGAAACTGGAATTGGCCGTCGGATCGGTTGGGATTGGACGTCACGAATTGAGGAGTGAAACCAGGTGCATTCACGAGCGTTCGTAGGCGCCGGCTGTAGTCGATCGGAGACTCGTTGGGATCCGGTTGTTGAGGAAGGCCGTTTATTTCAAGGAACACGTCGAACGGCGAGCGAATCGGAGCGCCGCTGTCTTCCGCCTGCGAGAAGAGCAGGCCGTTGACGTACGCGGCCACGACCTTCACCACGGCATCGAAGATTTCTTGGTCCGTGGCCGATCCGACAAACGCGCGGAATTCCGGTGGCAAACGAAACTCATCGGGGATCGACGGATGCCTTCCGGTGAATAGAATACGGTACGAAAGCCCGCCGAACTGATCGGAGGGATCAAACGAGCCGTCATCGCCACGGACGACTTGTGCGATGTGCGCGATGGCTTGTGCCCGCTCGCCAGGGAGCCAGCCGAAATTGCGCCCGGTAAAGGTTCCTGCGACGAGATCTTCAATGGAGTTGAATTCTGCATCGAAGTGCAGCAGCATGCCGCCTGGGCGGTCGAGCGTTGCGTTGACCAACGGTGGAGAATTGCGAGGCGCATGGGTCTTGCCGTCGGTGCGTGCAGGAATCGGACTCCGTGGTGCAAAGTCGGTATAGGTCCGCATGCTGCCTCCGGGAGCCGAGAGGAGGTCGTCGACAAAGTGACAGGACCGGCAGTTCATCGACATCCCTTTGAAGGGCGCCTCGGCGGTAATTGGGGCTCCCAAGGTTTCCACTGAATCCACGACAGGGTCACCTGCATTCGGATCGTTGACGTCGCCGCCGGCGTCCAAAAACGCCTTGAACGCTTGGGCAAACCGGGTTTCCATAAACAAGCGTTCGCCAACCGCCTGCTCCGCTCCAGGGGTTCCTGTCGCCTGTGCCGTGGCAGGAGTGCCAGAATTTCCGCTGCCTGAGCAGCCTGTCGCTACCATGGTGGTAATAAGTAGGAGTCTTAAAGTAGACAGAAAATATCCGGAAGGCGTTGGGAACATGATCACTCCTCCTGATCAGTTAATAGAGAAAACAAGGTTCGGTCGTTGCAGGCAGTGCCCACACATCTCGACAAGGTGAGGATCGAATTGTGTACCCGATGCGACGGTGAGGATGCGGTAGGCCACCCGGTCTCGTGTTTCCTGGTCGGTCACCGTCGGCACCTGGATGGCGTCGAAGGCATCTGCAATAGCGAGAACACGCGCCTCAAAAGGAATGAAAGTCCCTCGTATCCCATAGGGGTACCCCGACCCATCCCATCGTTCGTGGTGGTGTGCGATGATCACCGAGGCATTTCCGAGAAACCGGTACGGCTCAAGCCATTGAGCGCCGGTTCGTGGATGGCATTGGACGGCAGTATACGATTCACTGTCGAGATAGCCGGCATGCGCATGGAGCCTGTTGGGCAACGCTAACAGACCAATGTCGTGGAGCAGTGCCGCGAGCGTCAAATGGTGCAATGCATCTCGACACAGACCTGCGGCTGATCCGATGGCCTGTGCCAGGGCGGCGGTTCTCCGCCCATGTCCTTGCTGCCATGGCAGGGCCTGATCCAGTATCTTCGCCACTTGCCGGACGAGAACGGCTTCGATATGAGGCCGGACTGAACTGGGTAGCCGAAGTGCATCAATCGTTTGAAGTGCCAATCGGATGCGTTCCAGCTCTGAATCAGTGGTAATTATTGGAACCGACTGCATGACGTGCGCTCGCAAACAAAAAGCCCAAGATCCTGTCTCGATCTTGGGCTCTGGGTGAACAACCGCTGGCCTCTACAGATATTTACGGACTGAAATTCGAAAGCTAGCTCTCTTCTCCTCGTTTCCCGGCCATCAACGGTTGTCCCAAGATCCACATCTCATACAATGGCACAGCCATCATGACGAAGAAGCTGAGCATCATGAGGGTGTCTCCCGTGAGCATGGTCAACACAAAGACGGGGGAGACATAGCTGATCAGCCACGGCGAGATGAGATCGAGAATGACGCCGCCGAATCCTGACCAGGTCATGGCAGCTTTCAAGGCATGGCTGGCATTGGTGAGGAACATTACGTGGACCAAAATCATAAACACGACCGGCATCGTAAAAAGGTGAAAGTGCGTGACCTCGGCCAATTCGCGAAACGACATCGGTTCGCCGAACGTCGCGTCTGACCCTCGGTAGTGATCGGCAATGCCTGATGGCGATAATTCGGTCATACTGTGGGCCCAAAAAAAAGAAAACAAGAAGCCGGCCAACATCAAAAGTAAGAACAACGTGTACAACAACCGAATATGACGATCGGAGTCACGAAGCCTGAATCGCTGATTGAAGTTGCGCATGCGGGACGCGTGGTCCGCTTTCTCAATTACCGAACACCGAGCCCCAAAAACCCTTTTCGGCTTTTCGCGCGGCGATGGTGTCGCTGCCTAATCCGACAGGTTTCAAATAGAATTCATCGACAAGGACCAGGACGCGCTTAACTCCAGCGCTGAAGGAGCGCACAGACATGGTGGCTCCGCTGATGTTGATGATGTCCTTATTGATGCGGATCGGATCGTGAACTGTCTTGCCTTCGTACTGGACATTGAATCGTTTGGTGCGTACCTCGCTGCCTTTGGCCTCTCGGAAGACGAGCAGTTCGACATCGGTGCAAGCGCCCGTTGGGTCGACTCCGACCATATAGGTCATGGGCTTATGCTTGCCGATCGTGTTCTGAATTAACGCATATCCGTCAACTCTGGTGCCGGTTTCGCCGACGAAGACTTCAAAAGATTCCTCAGGAAATTTCCACCCGATTCGCTCTTCGATCTGAGCTTTCTTTTCCGGCGTCAGCCGGATGACATCCTGCCGAATGCGTTCGGAATTCGGCAACATGATTTTGAGGGCCTCCTCCTCCGTCAGAAAAACCTCCGCATGAGTCATTTCCTGTTCGGTCAGGAAGCGTTTGAGCTCGGCATCCCAAATGCGCTCGCTCCAGGCCGGCGTTGCAAATGCGATAAACAGGCATAGGCTGCTAAGAAATGAGGCCAGAGGCTTCATGATGTCGAACATCCTTTTTCGTGTAACTTAGAGTTCAATTGGTTGGAAACATCGTTCAGGACTTCTTCCGAGGGATCGATTGGCCACCACCGGGTCGCTTGTTGCGTAACGCCGCCCTTCGCATGCCACCGCTGGCGGGTTTCCAAAATGCTGACCGCTGCCACGTCGTCCATGCGTTTGACCGCCGCGCTGATCCGGGCGCGTTCCCGGTTGCCGAATCCTTCCCTTCCGAAGGCCCCGTAGGTTCGTTCCTTACCTTCCATTTCAATCCAGGCGGTTTCTATGACGCCCTTCTCTTTGTTTTGGCTTGTGATGGAATGGCCTTTGAGCGTATCCATGGTCGCATCCCATACGGTGTCGTATGCGCATGTGTAATAATGATCATGACTGCCGCTTATCGCGGCGCATCCACCGGCGAGCACCAGGAAGGAAAGACAAACTATGTTGCTCGCGCTCATGTTGTACCTGAATGCTGGATCATGTGGGGCTCTCTCATTCGCACGAAAAAGCCCCACGATAACGACCTAGAAATACGTCGCTGCTGAAATGACAAATGCGTTGTCGTGAATACGCTGACCGGAGTTTGGATTAAAAGACATCGGCAGATATTGGTAACTCATCTTGAATACGCAATCTTCGACGGGCCGGTAGTTCAAGCCGAACGAGATTTGCTCCAGGTTGCCTTCGTTTTCCCCTTTGTTATCCATATTGAGATTAACCCGGTCGTATCGAATGACGGCCGTGAAGGTTGACCCCTCACCGAATCGTTTCGGTGACCAGTTGGCCAGGAACGCAGGCATGAAATGATAGTTTGCTTGGATGTAGTACCCTTGCATGCGCTGGGGGGGAGCTGCAAACGAGTTCAGCGTGTTGACACCCGTCATTACGGAGCCAGGACTGAAACCACCGAAGGTATTTCCAGTAATCGCCCGGGAGTTACCGCGAGCATAGGACCAGGCGGCCTCACCGATGAGTTCAAACGGACCTCTTTGGAAGGTCCAGTCGATTGCGGTGATACTTAAGGGGTTATAGCTGGATGGAGATTGATTGCCAAAATACCCCGATCCGGCAACTTCCACGCCGAGCATCGGGCTGAAGGCCAGACGACCTGAGACAGCCTTTCCGTTATTAATGTCAAGCCCGTCAGCGGTCTGTTCACATTTCCGTTGGCGAGTATTCTTTGTCCCGTTTTCCTCGTTAGCACGTGGCTCCCCGTCACTGTTATACCCGCAAGGGCCGGTTGTCAGATAAAGCTCGTAGTCCAATTTACTCGTTCGGCCCGGATAAAAAGTACCGTAGAATCCTGCGCCGGTTTCTGACATGGTTGATGGGATGACGAACTGGGCGACAAGTGGCCGATCGGTTAAGTCGTTCAAGGGCGAGTCGTGCAGCAGGTTGAACTTGCCGATTGGAATGAGCAAAATTCCTGCCCGAATATTGAAGGGTTCATTCACCAGGTAGTCCATGTGAGCGAACTCCAGACTAATGTCGATTTCACCGGCCCCTCTGATCCCATGTTCGATCTCAAGTTCTGATGCGAACTTCACATGCTCGGTGATGTCGGCGTAAATGAATGGCACGAAACGCTGCTGGTCGAATCCGTTGGTCGTACCCTGGTCACCCCGTATAGCGTTATAGTCTCCCGTTTCGAGGACACCTTTCTGGTGACTGCGATATTGAATGTCCATATAGCCGCCGACAATAGCTTTGGGCGCAGCCACGAACGGTTTGGCGTACACCAAGCGGCCTGATCCGGTCGATCCAAAGCCCAATGGAACTTTTTCCTCCCCCTTCCGCTCGACTCTGACTTCGCTCATCGGACCTGTGGGCACCGGGTACTGAGGAGCACCTTCCTTTTGTTCCATAGTTCGTTCGGCTGGCCCCTCGCGTCGTTCGTGTTCCTGCATCTTCCTGTTGACTGCCTCATCAACCATCTTTTGAATTTCCTCGGGGGTCATGTCAGCGGCCAGGGCCGGCATCACCGGCAAGCTTGCGATCACGAGAGTCCCGAGGATTGACCTGATCCTCATTTCGAGCCTCCATAAGGTAAATGGTAGTGGTCAGACTCGGGACTCGACGGTCTCTGGTCATTTTGATTTCAATACGGCTGTGCCTAGACGATAGCTCCGAAAGCCTCCTTTCTCATAGCCGACTTGCTGATGGGACGTTCTTCCATCCCTGGATTGAGGAGAAGGGAATGACCACGATGCGTTTACATCGTTTGCATTTCAGCTCCAAGCTTTGACCTCTGACTTTTGCGATTAATTGGCCGCATTCGCAGCGGGTTTCAGATGTTTCGGCGATCGCGCGTGAAGGACCAGTGATCATGTGGACGACTTTCTGATATTGAGAACAATTATTAAAATCGCTGCCGAGTATAGCGACGTCCTCCTACACTGTCAAGAGGTGTCCCTCGAGGGATCGTGCTCCCCTTGGATCGATGCGATGCCGTATAATCACCGTATGAAGACGCTCGCATTCAAACGGTTTTCGAGTGCGGTAGTGTGTATTTTTCTGCAGGCCTGCGTGAGTGAACTCCCTGCTGTGCCTGAGGAGGGTGCCGTTCAGTCGAATGTCGCTGTCGGGCGGGCAGTGGCCGTGTTGACGGGTGAACGGAGCAGGATCTACGAGCCGGCAGTCCGGTCGTTCGAGATTCAGAATGCGAAGACCAAGGAGCGATTTACTGTGGACATTCAATCGGATGACGAGCGGTTTATCCTACCCCTGGCCCCGGGCGACTACGAACTCATCCGCGTGCAGATCAATGAGGGCCCGTTCTTGTCGATGGCCGAACTTGCTTCGACGTTTTCCGTGGGGCAAGAGCCGGTCACCTATCTGGGGACTTGGCGGTTCGGCGTGGATTCTCCGAAGTACGGCCGAATGGTCTCCGTGTCGATAGTCAACGACGAAGCGGACCGTGCCGAAGCGCTGCATACCCTCGGGCTCAGTGATCCCTCGTTGAATGTGAACGCGTTCGTCACTGCGCTTCCTGTTCCGTCTGAGGTGCAAGCGCGTCTGTACGAAGTCATGCCGTACCCCCGCGTGCCGCGCTATTTCCGTCGCCATTGGTGGTGAAACCCTCCCTCATGAGCCTCAAGCGCACTATGGCCGTTGTCTGTCTGGCTGTTGCAATGCTGTCTTGTGCTAAAGGCGGATCTCCTGTTGCTTCATCGGTGACCGCCAAGCGGACTCAGATGCATATGGGGACGCTCGTAGCCATCACCGCGGTCGGACGCACACAAGAAGAGGCCAATGCCGCCATTACCGCCGGGTTTCAGGAAGTGAAGCGCCTCGAGCAATTGCTGAGTACATGGATTCCAGAGAGCGAGCTATCTAGGGTCAATGCCGCTGCAGGACGAAGCGCCGTACGGGTCAGCCTTGAAACCATGGTGCTCGTGAGAAAATCGCTCCAGGTCGCCGAAATGACCGAAGGGGCCTTCAATATTGCCATCGGTCCGGCCGTCGATGCATGGAATATCTCTGCCGAGCCTCGGCTTCCGACTGCTGAAGAATTGGCCGCGCTCAAGCCGTTGATAGATTTACAGCACGTGCATACTGACGTCTGGGAGCGGACGATTTACCTGGAAAGACCCGGGATGCGTATCGACGTGGGAGGCATCGGTAAAGGCTATGCTGCCGATCAAGCCGTTCTGATGATGAAAAAGGCTGGGGCCATCGCCGGCGTCGTGGCATTGTCTGGCGATATCAAGTCCTTCGGTCGTTTGCCGGATGGCGGGGCTTTTCGGGTCGGAATCCAGCACCCTAGGAAGGAGGGCGAAATCTTAGCGGAGATCGATCTACAAGATGAGGCCATCTCGACCGCCGGCGATTACGAACGGTTCTTTGAAAAAGACGGTATTCAATATCATCACATCCTGGATCCCCGCACGCTGCAGCCGGCGCGGGGCTGTCAGAGTGTGAGCGTGATCGCCAAGGAAGGAATTTGGGCCGATGGTCTGGATACCGGCATCTTCGTGTTGGGAGCCGAGCGAGGCATGGAGTTGGTGGAGCAGTTGGAGGACATCGAGGCGATCATCGTCGACCGTGATGGCCGCGTGCTGATCTCATCCGGGCTGCGAAACAGAGTGCGATTATCGCCCGGGCTCGACGAGTTGAAGCTCAATCACTAACATTGGACAGTCGTTTTATCGGTGGTGGCTAAGGCTCAAGTCGATAACTCATCGGAATCTTCACGGTCATCTGAGGCTTCTCCAGTGGGCGAGGGAAGTGGAAGGGTGCGGCGAGATTTAACAATTCGACTGCTGCCCGATCCAGACTTTGATGGCCTGAGCTTTGAAAGATTTCAACGGCCTCTATGCTCCCATTGCTTCGGAGAACCGCTTTCAAGACCACCTTTCCTTCTGCCCGCTCGAGTCTCGCCTCCGTCGGGTATCTCTTCAGTTCCTGCATGCGGCGCATGATCGTCTCAGACAGCCACGAATAGTCGGCGTGCGCGGTGGAAGAGGCAACAGGTCCTGGGGTTTGCGCCGACAAACCGGCCTCCTGCTCACGCGGCAACGGCTGCA
>DASTFK010000206.1:0-8351 GCA_035719945.1 Nitrospira sp. | reverse complement strand
ACTGTAACTCATTGTAAATGCTTGTCACTCATCGGACGATTCAGAGGAGCCATCGTGCTGATTTTTCTTCACAAGTGGTGGTGCTTTTAAGGCGAAGGGGCCTGGAAGACATTCCACACCTTTTGAAGCCGCATTTATCTCCAAGCATATTTTTCATGTGGTACGATAATGCGTTGGCAAAGAAGCAAGCAAGCCGCAAACCCGCATCTGGTAAAGCCTGGCAGACTCACCTGAGAACACGCAAGGCGTCTCAAGAACCGCCAGACACGTCAATGATTCCCTGGTTGCCCAAGTCTGGATCGGCCAAGCTCCGCAAAATGCCGAAGAGCCCGTTGAGACAATTGTCGGACCTTCCTGCAGTACGAATTAAACGAAATTAACGAAATATCTTTCGCTCTCTCTTCGGAACTCCCCTCCAACCAGTTGCCCTAGTTCTAGCGCCCTGGCAGCAAATTGCACCTCTTGGTGCCAAGCTGGTGAAATTCGTAACCGCAGGTGTGCTATGTGACCACTTTTGTGACCAGACTAGGCGGGAAGGAACGGGAAAGAACAGGAAAATATAGAACTAATAGAACGCTTCAAATCCTCAATGCCGCTCACTAGATTGGGGAAACCGTTGTAATAGCGAGCTTGTTTAAAAATGGCCGATTGTCCCTCTTAATCAGCGGGTCATCTGTTTCTCGTTCAAGCTGCGGACATAAACACCAGACATACATCTAGGTTTCTACATTACCGCACTAAATATGAGGGTCATCGCCTTTCTCAGGCGAGGTGCTCTCCTCGGAAATGATGATATTGAGCCGTTGCGTCCGACATCTACGTCCCCGCAGTGCAGATCGCCTTTGCCAGGCGATTGGCTTGCTATATGCCCACATATCCCGCAAGACCTGTTTTCCCCTAAACGCGGGTCACCCCAGGAAATGGGCTGTCTCTTGCGGCTTCCTCGACCGCACGCGTTGACACGCTTAGCCGATTTGCCCATACTTCTGGACCTTCACCTTTGCGGCTTGGATGGCCAAACCGCGGCCAAAGAATCCTTGAGTAGGGAGGTCACCATGAAAAGTGGCTGGTGGATCTGGACTTCAACAGTAATACTCCTTGCTTTTCTTGGCCCAGAGGCCGAGGCCGGCAGAACGCTCCGTGATCTTAGCGGCGATGCCATGCAGAGCCAAGACAGCCGGATGATGTCGTCTCCAGGGAGTAGAGCGCCCCGTTATTCTAGTAGAACGCCCTTTGATTTTAGTGGCCGTGCCATGCAGAGCCACGACAGTCGGATGAGGTCGTCTGCAATGAGGAGCGCGCCGCGTGATTTTAGCGGCAAAGCGCTGCAGAGCCATGACAGCCGGATGATCTCGTCTCCTATGACGGCCTTCCTTGGCCAATTTGGGACACCGTCTATTGGGGCACCGTCTTTTGGGACACCGTCTTACACAAACATCGGCTATCCCCCAGCCCGATCTATAGCAAGCGTGGAAGTTCCGACGTCAACGCCAACACCTCCCGCACGTCCAAAATTCTGGACTGCTCGGTGTGGAGACTTTGTCGTGCTCGAAGCGAGTGCGACGATGAATCTAATGGAAGAGGAACAGAAACCGTGCTCTCGCTAACGAGCGAACAGAAGGGCTCATGGATACCACCGGTGATGCTCTCACCATGAGGAGTCTCCTTACCGCGAGAGACACCAGCCGCTGGAAATAGTTACTGACACAGGGATTGGATCAATTGATCCTCTCTTCTGCTACCACGCTGCTATCGGGACAGGACAAACGAGCAGCCGACCCTCTCCTGCCCGCGTCTTGGTAAGAAACTTGTTCATCTCCTTAAAGCGCGTCACCACCAACTGCATAGAACTGCCTCAATCTTCAATTCGGCGTCTATCTGCGCGATCTCGAAGTCGCGAAGACCGATCTGCTACACTCCCGCCGATGGCGGGCGCACTTTACGATATGGGCGGAGTGCGGGAGTGGTTCGGCCCGATCCCGGTCGATGGCGAGCAGTGAAACATACTGCTTGATGCGCGCTTGTTGATCCAGGCGATATATGTGGATCCTGAGGATTTCCCGCACTTCGGATAACGGACGGGAGAATTGTGCTGCCATATCCTCTATGGCATGAGCCGTACCCTTTGCTTCCAGCTGATCGTGTGATGTTGCTGTGTGTAGCTACACTTTTCTGAGAGGCACGCTCATATCCTTTTCCCAAAACGACGCCACGTACTGAGAACAATCGACGCAAGGATTAGCTAGGCCTTGTCGGGCGACAAATGCAAGGGCCGTTGTTGCTCAAAAACCCTGTTTGCTACCAGTTGCTACCTCACTCACAGACTCGCACATTCCCCCCCCTACTATCAAACGAGGAGCTGAGGCGGCGTCATGCGTCCGTATTCGCATTAAGAGGTCCAGATCGAAAGAGCCCGGCGCATACTTGGATCAACTGCTTCCTGCCAAACGGCTTGGCTAAATATGTATTCGCGCCGCTGTGCATGGCCTCGTCGAACTTAGGTCTGTCGTGAGTGGCCGAGATCATTAGGATAGGAAGATCCGGATACTGATTTCGCAACCGCCGAAGCAACTCAAGGCCGTGGACCACGGGCATTTCCATGTCCAAAATCACACCCGTGATGGGGCCTCGCCGCGCTTCCAAAGTAATGAGCGCCAGCGCAGTTTGACCGTCGTGGGCGACGATCACATCGTACCCTTCGGCCTGCAGGGAATCCTGTAAGGCTTCGCAGATATGTGGCTCGTCATCAACGATGAGGATGCGAGACATTGCCCGGTCTCCTGGGCTCCGCTTTTCTGAGCCAATAGGTGAAGCCCTTGCGGCGGAGTTCGACCATTCCACTGCGATTGAGGCTGTCCATTACGATGAACAACTGTGCCCAGCTGAATTCCGGCACCTCCTCCAGGAGTTCCTCAATGGAATGGAACCTGCCATCTCGAAGCAGATCGAGAAGGTGTGACTCAGGATTTCCGGGTCGGTGAATGCTGTTCCCAACCGACGCTGACTGGGTCATCGGTCATGTCTTTCTTCTTTCACATCCGTCGAGGATGCGTCGATAACCAGCAGCGTGCCCCGCATGATCGGATGCAACTCGCAGTGGTAGGCATAGCGGCCGGGAGGCAAGGGAGCGACGACGAAGCTGCTCTCGGGGGGGATGGCGATAGATTGAAAGGGGCATGGTTCCTCGTCGACGCATGCGTCGTGTCGAACACTATGCAAAGATGCCGTGGCATTGATCCAGCGAATCGGCGCGCCCATCGGCACGACAGCCATCTGCGGCTCGTAGTACGGTGCGCTCGATTGAAAGACAATGTCGATTACAGGATGGGAGGCAGCGGCCTCAGGTGATGGAGCCGTTCCGGAGATGAGAAGGATGGCGAGGATGGAGAGCAGGCGCGGGATGAAATCTGCCGCAGATCGGATCATGGTGGGCTCCTTCCAGAGCTTGCGTCAGCTCTTGACGAGACCACACACTATCTGTGGGTGACATAAGGACTCGATACGGAGATGGAGTGGCTCTTATAAAGAAGGCGTAAAGAAGGCCGCAAGGATACGACAAGGGCAGTGTCAGTCATCCGTATCCGTGCAGAACCGATATCCGACGCCGGGGTCAGTGAGGATGAATCGCGGTCGGCCCGGATGTTTTTCGATTTTTTTCCTGAGCTGGCCAACGAAGACGCGCAGGTATTGAGCCTGATCCACGTAGGCCTGGCCCCAAACTTCCTGAAGCAGCATGCGGTGCGTGAGTACTTTTCCGGCATGTTCAATCATGTATTTCAAGAGGTCATATTCGGTGGGCGTCAATTTAACCAGTTGACCCTCGAGACTCACTTCCCGTCGGTCGAAGTTCACCAACAGGTCGCCTGCGACGAAGACTGGAGCGGCACTTGTGGCGCCTGCGGCCCGCCGCAACAATGATCGTATGCGCGCGAAAAGCTCTTCCATTCCGAACGGCTTCGTTATGTAATCGTCGGCGCCGAGCTCGAGCGCCTGAACCTTCTGTGCTTCGTCTCCGATGGCTGATAATACGATGATAGGGATTGTTGAAACGGCGCGGAGCTTTCGTACTACGTCGATGCCGCCCATCCCCGGCATCAGCAGGTCAAGAATGAGAAGGTCTGGCCGCCGGTTTTCAAATGCCGTGATCGCCTTTTCGCCTGTCTCGGCCGTATCGACTGTGTATCCTCGAGTTTCAAGATTCACTTTGAGCGACCGCCGAATTGGTGCTTCGTCATCGACGACGAGAATGCGCGCGCCTGCGGTCATGACGCCCTCTCCAGCGGGAGGAGAGAAGTGCTGTGGGCCTCTTGCTCCCTCAGTTCTGTCAAAGGCAATCGGAACAGAAAGATCGTCTCGCCACCGATTGATCGAACGCTGATCCGGCCACCATGAGCTTCGATGATGCCTTTGCAAATAGCCAGTCCAAGGCCGGTTCCGGGCTGCCTCGAAGACTGCCCCGACTCTAATCGATAGAAGCGCTCAAAGATTTTCTCGAGTTCATTGGGAGGAATCCCCTGACCGGTATTTGTCACGGACACTTCCAGCTCTCGGTCTCTGACGGACGCCGTGATTTGGATGGGAGAGGCGGGAGGGGAGAACTTCACGGCATTCTCCAGTAGGTTGATCAGTACCTGCTGGATTTGCACCGCATCCACTGAAATAGGCGGAAGATTTGGAGCAAGCTTGATGTCGACGGGACGATCTTTGATAAAAATGTCCAGGCGACGGATCGCTCCTTCAACCAGGTCCTCCAAGACGTTCCATTCACGGTGCGGTTGTAACGTGCCGGCATCCAGGCGAGACATATCCAACAGGTTGCCCACGAGTCGATTCAAATAATCGACTTGCTCCTCGATGCTTGCCAAGCCTTCTGCATCCGCTCGACTGAGCGGCTCACCATGGTGCAAGCTAAACAGCATTGATTTGATCGACGTCAGCGGCGTGCGGAGCTCATGAGAGACCGAAGACAATAATGACGTCTTGACGGTATCGCTTTGCCGCAAGGCGTCCAATGTTCTCGCTTGGCTGACTTTTAATGCCTGTTCGGCTTTCAGGAAACGCCAAACCCCTAAGATGGTTAACGTCGCCACCAGGACGACGACTGCGACTTCCCACCGGATCAGCTGTTGGATGCGCCACTCGGAGTGCTGAGCCAAAAGCACCACGACCTCGTTGGCCGTGGTGAGCAAGGCAATATTGTTCTCGAGGAGCTCGTTGCGGATGCTCTCACGCGTCGCAATCGGCTGCGCTGCAAGAAAGGCTTCGGCCCGGTTCGTGAATTTCACCAAGAGGCGCTCTTGTTCGAACAGTTTTGAACGGATCTCTGCTGTCGGAGCTGGGGGAAGTGACTCGGTGCCGCGTGGTCCAGACTCAGTATTGGTAGGACCTCCATCGATTAGGACACGAAGCCGTTGTTTGAGCAGGGCCTGGGTGTCCTGATAGTGCGCCGCGACACCTTGGCCAGCTAATAGCAACTCCTTCATATACCGTTCCAACAGCATGCGCTGACGTCCGGCTATATCGATGACTAGCGCATCAGATTCTCGATAATGAAGGACAGTCAATGTGAGAGGAATGCTGGCAAGAGTGGTGATAATGAGCAGGCCAAGAATCGCTGCGATCGGCCAGCTGTGATCACGGGTCTTGGTCAACAGAAGAGCCTCAGCCCCAAACATAACGACCTCTGGGTAAGGCATCTTACCAACGATTCCATAGATTCCTCCAGCTAGCCCCATGTCGGGAGCAGGCTGTGTTGTTGTTTGTTGTGGGTTTAGGTTGTCTGAGGTTGGATTCTTGGAATTTCGTAAACTGCAGGTCAGGTGGCGCTCACAAACCCTTTAAATGGGATGCCCCATGAGCCATTGAAGCCTTTCCAAAAGCCATCAATTCCCGTTGGGGACACCGGGTAAAAATCCGTACACCTCTCGCGCTAGCTTCAGTTATTCTCCGTGTGCGGTCACGCACACCATTCCCACTATCGCCGAGTTGTCTTGACGCCCTGCAGGGACGTATTCTACGTTCAAACGCGCCGGTTCTTGCTGAGCTGGCGCGAGACGACCGAGCGCCGCCTAGGCCACAGAACTTCGTGGGGTGATTGATGACCTATTGTATCGGCGTGATCATGGATTCCGGCCTGGTCCTCGCGTCGGATTCAAGAACCAATGCGGGCGTGGACCAGGTCGGCAACTTTCGCAAGATGACGGTGTTCGAGCGTCCCGGTGATCGAGTGATTGTGATGCTCAGTTCCGGCAACCTCGCCGTGACCCAGGGCGTGGTGGCCCTGCTGGGACAGCGTGCGCAGACGCATCAGCAGCACATCTGGAACAGCACGTCCATGTATGATATCGCCTGCCTTATCGGAGAGACTTTGCGTGAAGTGCAGATACGGGACGGGCACTATCTCTCGCAACACAATATCGACGCCAGCGCGGCCTTCATCGTGGGTGGACAGATCTATGGTGAACGGCACCGGCTCTTCAATATATACACGGAAGGTAATTTCATCGAAGCGACTCCGGACACGCCTTACTGTCAGAATGGAGAAATCAAGTACGGGAAGCCCATCATCGACCGGGTGATCACCTACTCCACCGGCCTGATGGAGGCGGCGAAATGCGTCCTGATCTCATTCGATTCGACCATGCGCAGCAATATTTCCGTCGGTCCACCGATTGACTTGTTGTGTTACGAGCGGGACAGCCTGAGGGTCGGACTCCAACGGCGGCTGGGAGAACAAGACTCTTATTTCCACGACGTGCGTCAGCGGTGGGGGGCGGGGTTGAAGCAGCTGTTCGCCGACCTGCCTGACCCACATTGGGGCGGATGATCGTATGAGCATCCAGGTCGCACTGAGCCACAAGACTCATTATCGTTTCGATCGGCGGGTGAGCCTCTCTCCCCATGAAGTCCGGCTGCGCCCCGCTCCTCATTGCAGGACTCGCATTCAGAGCTATTCGCTGAGGGTTCGTCCAACGAATCATTTCATCAATTGGCAGCAGGACCCCTACGGCAATTACGTGGCACGCCTCGTCTTCCCGGAGCCGGCCACGGAGCTCGAAGTGGTGGTGGATGTGGTGGCCGATATGACGGTGATCAACCCGTTCGATTTCTTCGTCGAGCCCTCCGCCGAGCGATTTCCGTTTGCCTATGCTCCGCAGTTGACAAAGGAGTTGGTGCCGTTTCTCGAAGCCGAACCCTGCGGGCTGTTGCTTGGAGAGTGGCTGGAGCGGTTTAAGGATGCCGACCGCGGAGAGTCAAACTTCATTAACGACTTTCTGGTTCGCCTCAATCGACGACTCCAGCGGGATATCGACTATATTGTTCGGCTAGAACCGGGCGTACAAACCTGTGAGCAGACGCTGCAATCGAGGCGGGGCTCCTGTCGTGACAGTGGCTGGCTGCTGGTACAGATTCTGCGGAATTTTGGCCTCGCTGCGCGGTTTGTGTCTGGGTACCTGATTCAATTGGTTGCTGACGTGAAGCCGCTCGAAGGCCCGGCTGGGCCCAAGCAGGATTTCACCGATCTCCATGCCTGGGCAGAGGTCTATATTCCCGGGGCGGGCTGGATCGGACTCGATCCGACGTCCGGGTTACTCGCGGGAGAAGGACACATCCCCTTGGCCTGCACCGCCTCTCCGTCAAGTGCTGCACCGGTGACCGGCTGCACCGATTTGTGCGAATCCGAGCTGGACGTCAGCATGTCTGTCACGCGGATTCACGAAGACCCGCGCGTGACAAAGCCGTATACCGACGAACAATGGCTGGCTATCGGGACGCTGGGCCGGCAAGTCGATGCTGATTTGCAAGCCGGCGATGTACGCCTCACGATGGGAGGAGAACCGACGTTTGTCTCGAACGAGGATATGGAGGGTGCCGAGTGGAATTTCGATGCGCTCGGCCCCACCAAGCGCAAGCTCGCCGGTGATGTACTCAAGCGCCTCAAGGATCGCTTTGCGCCAGGCGGGCTGCTGTACTATGGCCAGGGCAAATGGTATCCAGGAGAACCCTTACCCCGTTGGGCGCTGGGGTGCTATTGGCGGCTCGATGGTGAACCGGTTTGGCATGATTCGTCATTGGTTGCCGATGAGTCAGTCCCCTATGGCTATTCGACCGAACACGCACAGAAGTTTGCGACCAGGCTAGCCGAACGACTAAATCTGGATCCCGCCTATGTCATCCCTGCCTACGAAGATGTCTGGCATTACCTAATCGAGGAACAGAAGCTGCCGGTCAATGTGGACCCGCTGCAAAAGGACCTCAAGGATCCGGAGCAGCGTCATACCCTGGCTCGATTACTGGACCGCGGGCTGGGCGAAGTGATCGGCTATGTGTTGCCTCTCAGAGCCGTGGCG
>DASTFK010000205.1:0-4255 GCA_035719945.1 Nitrospira sp. | reverse complement strand
TGCTCAAGCCCGCGCCCGACGATATTCAGGAGCTTTACCTGGAAAGTCTCACACGCTTGGGCATCAATCCGAAGCAGCATGACATCAGGTTCATCCAGGACGATTGGGAGTCGCCCACGCTGGGAGCCTGGGGATTAGGGTGGGAAGTCCGACTGGACGGAATGGAAATCACCCAATTCACCTACTTCCAGGAAATCGGCGGCATCGAGCTGAGCCCGATCACCGGAGAAATTACGTACGGCACCGAACGCATCGCCATGTACCTGCAGCAGGTCAACAACGTCTTCGATCTCGCCTGGACGGACAAGATCGCCTACGGCGACATCCATCACGAAACCGAAGTGCAGTTCTCCCGCTACAATTTTGAACAGGCTGACGTGGCGATGCTGATGAATGTCTTCCAATCCTACGAAGCCGAATGCAAGCGCCTATTAGCCCGCACCGATCAACGCTTGACGCTCCCGGCTTACGACTACTGCATCAAGTCATCCCATGCGTTCAATCTACTCGATGCGAGGGGAGCCATCAGTGTCGCCGAGCGCACCGGCTACATCGCCCGCGTGCGCGCACTGGCCAGACAATGCGCCGAGCGGTACATCGAAGAGCGCGCGGAAATGGGACATCCGCTCCTTGGACGAGAGGAAGGCCCCGTACGAACCCGCGCTCGTGACGTCGCCAAAAGGGCTTCCCGATGAAGCGCACCGGCCGACGAGTGAGCCGATCGGAAACCCGGGCCCGAGGCGCGGAGCTGCTCCTGGAAATCGGCGTCGAAGAGCTTCCCTACCAATTCATCGGTCCGGCGCTCGCCTCATTGCGGGAGGCGGCCGCGCGGCTTTTTGAAGAGGCCAGGCTCTCGTCAGGAACGGTCGCGACCTACGGCACGCCGCGAAGGCTCGTCCTGGTCGTGGAAAACCTTGCCCTGCATCAAACGGCTGTCAAGAAAGAGGTGATGGGACCCTCCAAGTCCGTGGGATTCGATCAGCAGGGACAGCCGACAAAGGCTGCGATTGGATTTGCCACTGGGCAAGGGCTATCCGTGGAAAAACTGCAGGTGCGTCAGACTCCGAAAGGAGAGTACCTGTTCGCCATCAAGGACGACGCCGGGAGACCGGCAAAAACCGTATTGCTGGAACTCCTGCCGGAGCTCATTGGCCAATTGTCTTTCCCCAAAGCCATGAAATGGAATGAGGCAGGCGTCCGGTTTGCACGCCCGGTGCGTTGGCTTGTCACCCTGTTCGCTGGGGCCGTCGTCCCGATAGAAGCGGCGGGTATCAAGGCTGGAAAGCGGACCTTCGGCCATCGGGTCCTCGGGAATCGGGCTCCAATCACCGCACGGAATTATGAGTCCTATCGCAAAGCGCTGGAACGGGCCGGCGTCATGGTGGATCCAGCGCAGCGGCGGCGGGTGATCCAGCATCAGGTCAATCGGCTCTGTGGCAAGAATGGAGTCAGGCTCAATCCCGACGAATCACTGCTCGACCAGGCGGTATTTACCACCGAATGGCCTTTCACGCTACTCGGCAATTTCAAGACCGAATACCTCACGGTTCCGGCGGACATTTTGATGACGTCGATGAAGGAGCATCAGGGATTCTTCTCCGTGCGGGACGGGAAGACCGGAGAACTGGCGCCCCATTTTGTGGCCGTGGCGAACAATCAATTGAAAGACATGTCCCTGATTCAAGCCGGCAACGAGCGCGTACTGGCCGCCAGGCTGGCCGACGCCAAGTTTTTCTTCGATGAAGACCGAAAAACGCGGCTCGAAGAGCGGGTCAAGAAGCTGAGCGGCGTCACCTTCCATCAAAAACTAGGCACGATGGGCCAAAAGGAAGAGCGCCTCGTCAAACTGGTCTCCATGCTCGCGCCGGCGCTCAACCCTCAACCCTCGAGTCCTGACTTTCTGAATGAATGCCGTAGCGCTGCCCATCTCAGTAAGGCCGATCTCCTGACCGGCATCGTGGGCGAATTCCCTGAACTGCAGGGAATCATGGGCGGCGAGTATGCCAAGCATGATGGAGAGCCGGACGCCGTGAGCCAGGCCATCCGCGAACAGTATCTGCCAAAGGCGCTCGAGGGTGAATTGCCGAGCTCTCCGACCGGAACGGTCTTGTCGCTGGCTGACCGCTTGGATACGATCGCGGCGTTTTTTCATGTCGGGATGATTCCGAGCGGATCCGAGGATCCCTTTGCCCTGCGGCGTCATGCGACTGCCATCGTGCGCATCATTTTGGAGAAAGACCTCCGCATGAACATCGGCCAGTACATCGATCACGCCATAAACCTGCTTGTCGACAGCGGCATCAAGGGAACGGCTGATTCCCCGCAGCAGGGCCATCAGCGCATTGTGGACTTTCTGTTTGAGCGCGTACGTCACTACGGCCGGACCGTGCACGCCTTCCGGGATGACGTCATGGATGCCGTGTTGAGAGCCGCCTCGGCCGACGCAATCGATTTGGTCGATCTGTTGCTAAAGATGAAAGCGATGCAGGCGGTGACGGCTAAGCCTGACTTCGATCCGCTGATCGTCGGGTTCAAGCGGGCCTCCCGTATCGTCGAGAAGGAACAGTGGGAACGGAGGCCGGTCGATCCAGACCGGTTTCAGGATCCTGCTGAAGGCGACTTGCACCGCCGGATCGACGTCTGCCGGGCGGATGTCCACCGGGAAATGGCTGAAGGACGGTACGACAAGGCTCTGGAGACGTTGGTTGGGCTCAAGCCGGCCATTGACGCCTTTTTTACAAACGTCATGGTGAATGTGGAGGATGCAGCGCTGCGGGGCAACCGATTGTCCTTATTAAAGGACGTCAAGGAGTGCTTTACGTCGTTCGCGGACTTTTCTCGGATTGTGGTACAAGGGACGTAGTCGGAATCGACGGGAGTGTGATGGGACTGCCGGACCCTCCGCCGCCAGAATCCGACGAGAAGCGCGCGGCGAAGGTCCGGCGCTTTTCCAGGATGGTCACGGCGGCGCTGATCGTGTTCTGTAATGTCGTCTTGCTCTTCGGCGTCTGGGTCACCGGTATCAATCTGGATGAATTGGTCACTACGCCGGAGTTGTTCAATGCCAAAGAGGATGTGTGTCTCCGATTGACCTGGGAGCGAGTAACGGGTGCACCGGATCCGGTGCGGCTGTGCTCCGAGTGGATCAAGCTGGCCGATCCATCAGGGAAGCCGCACCATTTGACGAAAGACATTGTCGTTCGCCGCGGCGCCGACGGCCAATACTATGTCGATCCGGGGGTGCGCTCGGATTTTCGGTTGCTCGCGCTGGCCCTGTTCGTGGGAGTCGTATTGCTGTTTGGCATGTGGGCGAGACGCTATCTGGTAAGTCGCTATCGGCTGCAGCTTGATCCGGCGGTATCCCGGAGCGCATCCGGGTTCCGCTGAGGGTGGAACGGAAAGAGAGGGACGCGTGGCTAAGAAATACGTCTACTACTTCGGTGACGGAAACGCCGAGGGCACCTCGAACATGAAAGAGTTGCTCGGCGGCAAGGGCGCCGGATTGGCAGAGATGACCAATCTGGGGATCTCCGTCCCCCCCGGGTTCACTATTTCCACGGAAGCCTGCGTCGAATACTACAAACTCGGCAAGAAGAATCCGCCCGGCATGTGGGAGGCGTCCCTGCAGGCTCTCAAGCGCGTGGAGCGGTCGATGGGCTTGGGCTTCGGCGATCCTGAACGGCCATTGCTCGTGTCGGTACGCTCGGGCGCCCGGGCCTCGATGCCCGGCATGATGGATACGGTACTCAACGTTGGATTGACGACGAAGACGGTCGAAGGCCTCGCGGCGAAGACACGCAACGACCGCTTTGCGCAGGACAGCTATCGGCGGTTCGTCTCGATGTTCGGCAGCATCGTCATGGGTGTTCCGCGCGAGCACTTTGAAGCCATCCTCAAGCATAAGAAAACGGAAGTCGGGGTGACGCATGAGACGCATCTCGACGCCCGCCATCTTCGCGAATTGGTCGCCAGTTTCAAGGCGCTGGTCAAGGAAGAGACGAAGAAGGACTTCCCAGACGAACCGCTCGATCAACTCCGCATGGCGATCAATGCGGTGTTTTCCTCCTGGTTCGGTGCGCGCGCCATTACCTATCGCAGGCTCTACGGCATCCCGGATTCGTGGGGAACGGCGGTCAATGTCGTCGCCATGGTGTTCGGTAACATGGGAGAAACCAGCGGGACGGGCGTGGCCTTCACCCGCAGTCCCAGCTCGGGGGACAAGGCGTTTTTCGGCGAATGCCTCATGAATGCGCAG
>DASTFK010000204.1:0-5567 GCA_035719945.1 Nitrospira sp. | reverse complement strand
GTGCAAGGCCTCTTCTTCATTGGGCGCGAACACGTCCACGTAGCCGAGGATTTCCCGCACGGCGTCCCAGTCCCCAGAAGGAGACCAGTTGGTATCCAGCGACACCGTCATGCCCTGCTGCCTGAGCCTGGGCAGCACCTCGGGCCAGTGCGGTCGCAAGGCTTCGAGCAGGAAGTAGCTCGCGATGTGAAGATGTGGGGCCTGCGCCAGCAATCCCGACGCTTCGACGGAATCAAAAGTGATCTCTGCCAGACATCCCCGGTACGTGAGCATTGCCCGGTCATCCTTCCTGATCAGGCCCAGCCCGACCGGGGTCCTGAACCGCTCCGACGTGAACAGGTGATCCGTTGGAATCCCGAGGCCCGTGATGCGGTCGCGCAGAAAATGCCCGAACAAATCATTCCCCACCTTGCCGTACAAACCCACTTTTCCGCCGAGCCGCGCGAACTGGGAAGCGAAGATCCCGGCTGATCCGCCGAGCTCCAGGCAGTAGTCGTCGACGAACTGCTCTGCCTGGCCCCAGACGGGTACGACGTCTCCCTTCATCAGGATGTCGACGCACAGATCGGCAATCACGATAACGTCGAACTGCATTTCAGCGAATAGGTAATGATTTCCCGAGAGAAGCGTAACACCGGAATGCGAGCCGCGTACCCGTCCACACCATCATCACTTCTCGAAGCGCTGAGCAAATACTAGCCGCGCTGTAGGACGTGTACGATGCTTGATTCAGACAAAAGCCGGCCGGGAGCAATGAGTGCACTTCGCCGCCATTGACTGGTTCATTGTCGTTGTTTATCTCATTTCGTCCGTTGCGGTCGGACTTCTCGGCAAGAAATACATTGGCAAGGTTTCCCACTACCTTGTCGCCGGAAGAGAACTCGGGACGTATGCAGGCATTGCGACGCTTGCAGCCACCGAAATCGGCACGATCACGTTCATGTACAACGGCGAACTGGGCTACAAGTATGGATTCGCCGCGTTTGCTGCGGCGCTGATTTCCGGACTCGTCATGATCGTCGTTGGACGGACGGGCCTGGTGATCGAGCGTTTTCGTGCTCTGAGGCTGATGACTGTGCCGGAGTACTTCGAGCGCAAATACAGCCGCGGACTGCGCCTTCTTGCAGGGATCCTGGTCGCGACCGGTGGCATCCTCAACATGGGTGTGTTCCTGAAGATCGAAGGCGAATTCCTGACCATCGTGAGCGGCATCGACAGCCGGTACCTCGTTGCGGTCATGACGGCAATTCTGCTGCTGGAACTCGTCTACACGGTCGTCGGCGGAATGATGGCCGTGGTCATTACGGACTTCATTCAATATGTCCTGCTGTCGGTGGCTACGATTCTGGTGTCGATCTACGCCGTCTACCACGCCGGTTGGGGCAATATCGTCGCCAAAATCTCGAGCACCATGGGGAGCTCCGGCTTTGATCCCATCCAGAACCCCAAATTCGGTATCACTTTCCTGATATGGCAGGTCCTGCTCTGGTTTTCCATCCACACCTGTTGGCAGACCACCGCCATGCGGGTGTTCTCGACCAAGAGCCCCGAGATTTCAAAACGGGTGATGACCTGGACAGGGTTCATTTACCTCGGTCGCGGAATGCTGCCCATGCTTTGGGGAGCGGCTGCACTCACGTTATTTGGCGTGGGTGCGATCGACAATGGAGTGCCTCTGCCGGTGGTCAATGGGCAGACACTTGCCCCGATTGACGCCATGCCGGCCATGCTTGCGAGCATGCTTGGCCCGGGCGTCAAGGGAGTTGTGGTTGCCGGCATGCTGGCCGCGACGATGTCGGTCAACAGTTCCTACTTGCTCGGCTGGAGCGCTGTTATTTCTCAGGACATCATCCTGCCCATCCGCGAACAGATGGGTAAGCCGGCTCTTAGTTCGCGCAGCCAGATCTTCGTCAATCGTCTCGCCAACCTGTTCGTCGGGTTATTCTTGATGTTCTGGGGCTTGTATTACACGCCTCCGGGCGCCGTTTATCTCTACCTGAACATCACCGGCACGATTTATCTGGCGGGCACGTTCATTTGCGTGATCGGCGGTCTGTACTGGAAACGCGCAAACACGTCAGGCGGCTATCTGGCGATGCTGATGGGTGCCGCCGGAGCGATCATCCCATTTTTCTTCCTGCATTGGAGTGAGAACATCACCGGCTTCTGCGCATTTGGCTTGGCTGCCCTCGGACTCGTCCTCGGTTCCCTGATGGGCAAGCGCGCTCCGACATCCTTGACTGGCGCGAGACTTGAAGCCGAATTGAAGGAGGCAGAATGAACTATTGGCTGATCTTCTGGACCGCCTCACTGGTGATTGCCGCGGTTTCGTTCGCCGTGATCACTGGAATCGTCATGGTGAAGGGCTACAAGGACCTGCGTTTGATGTTCAACCGACTGGCGGAGCAGAGGACGCACGACCATGAGTGAGCCGGGTACTCATGAGGACGAGTTCATCGCGATGGTGACCGCAAAGGCGGAGGTCAATCTTCGTCTCAGTGATTTTCACCCGCGTTCGATGCTGGTCACTCCTGTCCACGACCTGAAGCGGGCGAAGTTTCCGGCTGTCGATTACCACAACCACCTTGACGCACAGGACCCGGCTGCTGTCTTGAAGGTGATGGATGAGTGCGGGATCGAACGCATCGTCAATATCACCATGCAGGTCGGAAATGAAGCTCTTGCAGTCATCAAGCGTTTTCACTCATCAGCTCCCGGACGGTTCGCTACTTACGCATGGATGGACTGGACCGATCTGCACAGGGCCGATTTCTTCAGCCATTGCGCCGATCGGCTCGAGAAGATGGTGGAGCACGGCGCCTGCGGTCTGAAAGTCTGGAAGGATCTCGGCACGAGTCTGCGGGATTCGACGGGCGATTTGCTGCGGGTCGATGACGAGCGGCTCGCGCCGATGTTCGAGAAAGCGGCCGAGTTGAGTGTGCCGGTCATGTTTCACACTGCAGACCCGGACGCGTTTTTCCTGCCAGTCGATGAGCGCAACGAGCGCTTTGAAGAGCTGGTGGCGCATCCGAAGTGGAGCTTCTGCTCTGCGCCCTTTCGCAAGCAGGAACTTCTGCAGCAACGCGACCGCGTGTTCGCGCGCCATCCCCGCACGACGTTTGTTGCCGCACATGTCGCCGAGCGTGCGGAGAAGCTTTCCTATGTCAGCGATCTGCTCGAGAGGTATCCCAATGTTCTTGTGGATATAGGGGCACGTTCAGCAGAGCTTGGGCGACAGCCTTACACGGCGCGCGATTTTTTTCTGAAGCACAGCGACCGCATCCTGTTCGGCACGGACCTGGTTCCCGACGTCGGCATGTATCGCCTGCACTTCAGATTCCTGGAGACAGCGGACGAGTACTTCGAATACCCGTCGCATGCATCGCGCCAGGGGCGCTGGAACATTTATGGCTTATTCCTGCCGGACGACGTTCTGCGGCGTATCTATCGCGAAAACGCACTGCGGCTGTTGCCTCGATGAGGATGTTCCCGATAGGCTCCAAATTCCGCCAGATCGTCTTCTCCCAACCACGCAGGGTATTCCACAGGCTCGAGGCCAAGATTGGCTTCAGCCTGTCTCCACAGGCGAGTCCGTTCGTAGCGCTGATGCACCAATTGGAAGCGGGTGTTTCTGAGCACGTTGAGAGCAGCCTGCGAATCTCCGGCGTCGATGAAGAGGCTCGCTCGCCGTTCGGCCAACCATTCGTCATCGAGAGCCGAGACGGCATCGAGCCAACGCCTGCGCTCCCCGAGGGTTTCCGGCCCCAGCGCGGCGAGAGCTTTATCCCGTTCGATCACTATCTGGGGGTGAAGTGAGATTGCCTCCGACTCGATTGCTCGAAAGCACTCTGCCGCGGCACGAGTGTCCGTCCCTTGCGCCGCCCACAGGCGTCCAGCCAACGCCCGCGCGCGATCGTCGTGCGACTGCGTCAGCGCTTCCAATGCAGAGCTTGTTTTGCCGCGAGCGGCGAGCCAGGCGCCGCGTTGAAATAACCACCTGACCCGTTCGCTTCCCTTTGTAGACAAAGCCGCCCAGGAAAGCGCGTCGCATAAGTCGCTCATGCCACTGATGGCCCAGCGGTTACTGTCCTCACCGGGGGCAGTCGGGATCTGATGTACGAGGCCTGACTTCCATGCGGACGTGAGACTCAGCCAGAAGCCGACATCCTCACTCGTCGCCCAATCAAATAGGGGAACCTTGTCCACAGCTCTTAGCGCCGGTTGAGGCAGAGGAATTTCCCGAATGTCGAGCCTCGTAGCGGAAGGAACCCAGAATTCGGTGTGGTGTCGCAGCTGCCCGGGCTGAAGGTCACTCTTCACTGACTGATCGACCAGGGGACCGCCCTGAATCTCCAGGCATTGCTCACCGTTCAGGGTGTATTGAGCCACCCAGGCTTCATCTCGTCCTGTGCCATCGCTCCACAATTTGATCCCGGGGACTTGCGACAGATCGGCCACATGATAGAGACCTGCACTCAAACTCGGGGTGAAGGCTCCAAATGCGCAACAATCCGGCTTCATCCAGAAGAATCCGGTCATCCGGCGCACGTTTGACTGGCTTCGAGGACCTTCCGCGTTCCAGTCGATGGTCCGAAGATCGCGCCCGTGAGCAAGCACGGGGCCGGCGGGGAAGTGGAACTCGGTGTCGGGCCGGGCGGGTACACCCGCATTGGACCATGACATCCAGGGGTGAGCATCACGATCGGGATTGAAGAAGACCGTCCGCTGGGTCAGGAGCGCATCGCGCTCGCCAAGGGAATATTCGACGGTCCAGTTCATTCCAAACCGGAGCTCTCTCTCCCCGCAGGAGACGTAGATTCTTTCCCGATCGCGCGTGACGACATGCATTACCGGAACGATCTGAACGGGGCTGTGCGAGATGGGAAAGCTCAGTTCGATCCCGCCTCCGGTAAACGATTGTCTCGGCAGGATTCGTACCGGTCGTACGACGCGCGGCAGGAAGAGGGTTTCGGCGGCGGCGTCTTTGAGAAAAATCGAGCAGACGCGCCCTCCCAGGTCCGGGCAAATCTTCACACGGATCCGGTCGTTTTCGAGGGAAACCATGCGGTAGTTCTTCAGGACCGGCCGCTTGCTGGTCTCGCAGAAACTCTCGTACGGATAGAATCCGTCCGGGTCGTTCGTCGTTGGAATCGGACCGGCTGGTACAAGTTGGTGCGTCAGCAGCAACTCCGTCGTCTCTGCAGATTCAAGCATTGTGGGTCCGAGTTGAATCGTCACCTGTCTGAAGCGTAACACCGGACTCGCACGTTCCCCTTGGCTCGGCGCCGGTTCAATGCCCATCTCCAGACGCTGCGCCGCCGCCCCTCAAGGCGCTGAAAGGGCGCTCGCCCGCCCATTTGTGTCTTGGGCGCTACATCGATGCGCGGCGCAACCGGGTCCGGCCGCATGGAGGGGCGGCGGCTGATTGACACGCCCATGCGGCGCCAGTAGATTTCCACACGGCAGAGTGGGAAGGTTTCCATTCCCAGCCATTCGAGGGCTGCGTATCGCCTGGCGTTTCAGTTGGGGGATAACGATGAAAATCCGTACAGGACATGGATTTCGCC
>DASTFK010000203.1:0-4495 GCA_035719945.1 Nitrospira sp. | reverse complement strand
AAGATGACGACGTCCCACTTCTTCTGCTTGACTAACTGGAAGAGGTCAAAGGCGTTGGCGCATTCTCCCACCGTGACGGCTCCCAGACCATCGCACAGTAAGTCCTTCAGACCGCGTCGAAATATGGAATGGTCATCCGCGATCAAAATCTTGAGCATGCTGGTCCTCTGCAACAGTCATCGACAACCGCCGATCTCGGGCCTCTCACGCATCCTGACATCGTAATCGTAATGTCACGGTCGTGCCCTTCCCAGGCCAGCCGGCGATTTCCAGCCGGCCGCCGATGGCCATTGAACGCTCCTTCATGCCGAGGAGACCCAATGACGCCGCATCGTTGAGCTTTTCGGCCGGAATGCCTTGACCGTTGTCCTGTATTTCAATCAATACACCGTCGCCGTTCTCCTTCACCAGCACTCGGACAAACGTCGCCTTGGCGTGGCGTGCCACATTGACGAGCGCCTCCTGGCAAATCCGGAACGCCGCCGTGGCACGCGAGGGGCTGATCTTGATTTCATCGAAAGACGCTTCGCAGAGACAGCGGATGCCGCTCCGCCGTTCGAAATCCTGGCACTGCCATTCAATGGCCGCCAGCAGGCCAAGATCATCCAACACCCCCGGCCTCAGTTCCGCCGCCAGCCGTTGCACTTCGGCGATCGTGGTATCGACTTCTGCGTTCATCGCGCGGATTTTCTCCTCCAGTTTTTCGCGAGGGAAGAGCGACTCGCGCATCATAGCCAGTAATCTGGACAGGTCCATCTTCATGCAGGTCATGCGGACCCCCAGCTCATCGTGCAACTCCCTGGCAATCCTGGTTCGCTCTTGCTCCCGCACCACATCCAGCCGTTGAGAGAGTGTGCGCAGGAGTTCAAACGACCGTTGCAGCTGATTCTCCGCCCGCATGCGCTCAGTGATGTCTTCTGAGATTCCGAGCAAGTAGAGCGGCTGGCCGCTTTCGTCGAGAATTGGAATTTTTTTCGTATGAAGGTACCGCGGGCCTTTCCCCTTGGTGAGGATGGGTTCTTCCGGGATATCGAGCACCTTGCGGTTCCTGAGCACATCCCGGTCGGCGCCCGTGAAAAAATCTGCCTCCTCTTTCGGAAACAGCTCGTAGTCGGACTTTCCAATCAGGTTCTGGCGCGTGTGCCCAAGCAGGTCCTCTCCGGCCTTATTGAATCGCACGAACCTCAACTCACTGGCATCCTTCACAAAAATCATATGCGGGATGTTTTCTACAATGGATTGGAGAAAGACCTCGCTCGTTCGCAATTCAACCTCCGCCCGCTTGCGCTCGACGGCATAACGTAGAGAACGCCGCAGGAGGGATGCCGTCACCTCTCCCTTAACGAGATAGTCCTGCGCGCCACGCTGGAGCAACTGCAGACCCAACAGCTCATCATCAAGGCTGGAGAGGACCACGATCGGCATGCCAGGTTTTGCCGTACGGACTTTGGTCAGAGTTTCGATACCTTGACTGTCCGGCAGTGAAAGATCGAGTAACACGGCATCGAAGCCCGTCTTATCCAAGGCATCCACAGCAGACACGAGCCGATCGACATGCACCACCTGAAACGCCTCGGCAGCGCTACGATCTCCAACCAGATGCTCCCGGAGCAGCCTAACGTCGTCGGGGTTATCTTCAACCATCAAGATGCGCATGGCGCCTCATCCCTGCCGGCGGTTGCTCCGTTCTTCGGCAACACTTCCCAATCAGAAATCTCCGGTAGATTTGACGACGGTCTTGAACTGCTCCAAATCCAGTCGTTCACCAGCAGCGCACGCAGAAACACCAGTGCGTACAGAGTCAAGGCGACGGCCGTCACAAAGCAAAGGACGAGCACGACCGGCACGGAGATGGGAGAAACTCCTTTTCTGTTGCTTGTCGCGGGCAGGTTAGTGTTCACGTGATCGCCCGATTCTTGTTCGTGGCTTTACGTTGAGGGAATGGAAGTGATGTATCCGCGCCCGTCAAAAGGAATCTTGGACGAGAACTCCCCTTACGCTCGAGACTTCACAAAATACCGTGGTCCGGAAGTTCGAACCAGGAGGAACCAGAGCGGTGGGCCGATGGACCTTGCACGACTCCGAATGCCGGTGCGCAGTTATTGGTCCTGTTTCCAGTACAGGAGCGGGGAGGATAGCAAGCGACAAAGGGGTAGTACAAGACCGAAATTCGATCAGGGACTTGTCAGTTTACCGCCTACGGGAAACGCATCGAGCAGGCATGGATCCTCCCTTTTCCCTGTTCTCATTAGAAACACAGAAGCGTCAAAATGTCCCTGTGAAGCATAACGTCACCGTGGAAGAACGACATGGTCGAGGAGACTGTCACGATCAGGGATGACCACACGGCCCTCGGCGGGTTCCTCGAGATCCCGTCCGCACCCGCCGGCATCGTTCTATTCGCGCATGGGAGCGGGAGCGGTCGATTCAGCCCACGTAACCGCTTTGTGGCTCGGCAGCTTCAGCAGGGAGGGATCGCCACACTCCTGATCGATCTGTTAATGACGGATGAGGAGGAGGATCGGCGCAACGCCTTCGACATTGATCTGTTATCTGATTGTGTGTTGATGGCGAGTGCCTGGCTCCGCGAAGACTCTCGTACCAAGGCGCTGCCATTGGGCTACTTCGGTGCCAGCACTGGGGCGGCATCCGCTCTCCAAGCGGCTGCACAAGCTTCTTTCGGCGTCAGTGCCATCGTGTCCCGCGGTGGGCGTCCTGACCTCGCCGAACGCTACCTGCCTCAAGTGACCGCACCAACCCTTTTGCTGGTCGGCAGCGAAGATCACCCCGTGATCGAAATGAATCAGCATGCCTACCGGCTTCTCAGCGGCCCAAAGCAACTGATGATCATTCCGGGTGCGACGCATCTGTTTGAAGAACCGGGAACGCTTGAGCAAGTGGCAGAGTATGCCTTGAAATGGTTCCGACAACATTTCGCCCGCCCTGCCTGATCCGCCGAGTCCGTTCACCATAACAGTGCTCAGAACAGGACCGTTCAAAACTCGCTAAAGTTTCCATTACTTACGCCGCTGGTATCCAGAATTCCTTTCCTACCGCTTCTAGTGGACTCGGGGTTTCACATTAGAGAGTTTTAACTGACCGTTAACTCCCCGTTAATCTTCCATTGCTACATTCGCGGTCGTATGAAAACAAAGAAGAATCCATCAGGAGGTGGGGACATGACCTGTAAAAAATGCAAAGGCTTGATGATCGCGGAATCGCGACCGGAATATTCTACCGACGGAACCGTTTTGCGGTGCGTCAACTGCGGGCTGGTGCTGGACCCGTTGATCGAACAAAACCGTCTTGCACGAACACGCTCGACGCCAAGCACGCTGCATGCGGCATAAGCATGTGGCCTTCGTCCGGCCGAAGTGAACGACTTGCGCTTCGCCGGACAGGACAGGCGTAGATGTCGCGCTCGCGGATCATCGGGAAGTGACGCCGATGGCTCCACTGAGCCGGTGAACTTCCCGCCCTCCGCGGCTCGACATCTGCCTCTGGCCCTCCTTGGTCAACCGCGTTCTCGCCTTACTCAGCTAACGTTGAATTCCGCCCAGAGAAAGGTGTGATCGGAGGGGTCCTTGGCCCGCCGGGGCTCAACATCGACCTCAACCCGGAGACATTTTTCCGCCAGAGGGGCCGTCGCAAGGATATGGTCAATGCGCCAGCCTTTATTCGCCTCCAACGAACTCGGCGCGCGATAATCCCAAAAGGTAAACTGCTGCCTCTCCGGATACATCCGCACAAAGACGTCGTGAAATCCCCACCCCACCGTCGCCTCATAGGCCTTTCGCGCGGCCTCGTGATAGCACACGTGCGTGAGATGTTTTTCTGGACTATGGACGTCCATCGCTCTCGGTGCCACATTCATGTCCCCACACCAAATTGCAGGCAGCGTCGGTGAGAGGTGCTTCTCGAAGTAGGCTCGGAGCCGTTTGTACCACTCGAGCTTATACGCATATTTGGGCGAATCGATCTCGAATCCCTGCGGAATGTAGGTGTTGAGAATGGTGATGCCGCCGACCACGACGTGGAGTAGTCTCGGCTCGTCCGGCTCTCCGCCGTCGTCCAACCCGGCCCGCACGGACTCCGGTTTGGTTCGGGTGAGGATGGCCACGCCATTGTAGCTCTTCATCCCTCGGTAGCTGATTTCATAGCCTGAGGGCATTAACGCCATGAGCGGGAACTCGCTGTCCTGCACCTTCGTTTCTTGAAGGCAGAGGATGTCCGGCTTTTGCTTGTCCAGCCACTCGATGACGATGGGAAGCCGCTTACGAAGCGAGTTGACGTTATAGGTGGCGATTTTCATCGTCTTGTTCGACGGGACCAGGCCGGCTGACTGAAGGTTGGGTTCGAGGCTGTTCATGGCTAGTGATCTGTCGAAACGTCCCGGCTATCGTGCACCCGGAGCTTGCGGCGCCGGAATATCGGGAACAGCTGGTTTCATGTCCTGGCCTGAGTGGTTCATCTCCTGACCTTGAGTCGGCACTGT
>DASTFK010000202.1:0-5817 GCA_035719945.1 Nitrospira sp. | reverse complement strand
TGGGATACAGGATCGGCTTGGGCGCGGCGCAGGAGACTAAGCCGACGGCCAGCAGGCACAAGGCCACGACGTTCCTCATCGCCGCCAACCGACAGCACGCATTACGGCCGTCCCCCCGTGAGCTCTTTACGGACGAGCCCTCGCATCATTGCGGGATCGAAATAGGCGACCTCGCTCAAGGCGTCCATCAAGTGCACGTGTTTTGAAGCCGCTAGTTCCTTCGCTTTGAGATAGTTCTTGGCACTGAACCGTGCGACAGCCGGCTGGCCATTAATGATCTGACAGGCCAACACCTCCTCTCCGACTTCGAGGGTGCCTCCCTGTTCGACGAGTGTCTTGGCCTCTGCGGAAGTAATACCATGCAACCGGGCGAATTCCTCGATTCCGCCGGTTTCGACGAGGCGGCCCTCCGGCATGATGCAGAGCCGCTTAAAATGAGGCGACCAATCTTTGCGGAAATCGACATACTTGACGTCTCCGCCCTTTGCCACCGCCCGACCCAGGGTGCGATAGTCCAGCCCCATATTCTTCTGCGCCAGCTTCGACTTCAATTCGTCAGGCAACGTCCGATAGAATACGTTCCGTGCAGCATCCAGAAGTGAGAGCGACCGAGCCCGCGCCGCTTGCTCGGCTTCCGCGAACTGCACCACGTCCAGGACAAATGTCTGCTTGGGAATTGCGTCTCCCCCCTCCAGAACGCAGGCGAACAGCCCCCGAGTCAGGATCCCACCTTTCTGCGGATAGACGTATGTTCCCCCTTCGGTAAGCAGTTTCGTCATGGTGTCGAGCGGCACGTCATAACTCTCCGAGAGCACCTTTGCGTGCGCTGCAAAGTCTTCAGGAAGGGTCATCGCACAGGCCGTGACATTTCCCGGTGCATCGAACTCCGAATAGTCCTCGATGATGTTGTAGAGGACGGTCGGCTTTGGCTTCTCGGCTCGTTTCTTAATTTTGAACATCGTATCCGCTCATCGATCGGGACTCATATGTTGTGCTGCTTGAGGTGCCGGTAGGGGGGAAGCGTCATGAGACGACGATCCTCCACCGGCCCTCCGATGGTGAAGTGATAGAGAGATTGCAGGCTCAATCCTTTGATGGCCACAATCTCGTGCACGGGGTCGTCAAAAAAACACCCGATGCCGGTCGCGCGCACTCCCGCCGCTTCCGCCTCCAGATACAGAACCTGTCCCAAGAGCCCCGCCTCCCAAAACATTCGTGGATACCACCACGCTCCCCGTTGACGCAATTGGCCTTCGAATTCGGCGAGCATCCCGAATGAAAAGGCGCTGTCTCCGGCAATGTCTTGATGACAGCTGACTTGAGCCGCAACTCGTTTCGCGTCGCCTTCGAGCAGCCAATAGAGCGGCAGGCGGTCAGGGCAATCCGGCGCCTGCTGCCAGATGAGTTCCGAATTCATAGACTGCTGGATAAACTCCAGTTTGCCGACATCACGAACCAGGAAATAGAGGCCGGGCGCCAGTCCATCGATCCGATGAACGAACAGCATGAGATGGATGGCGGGATCATAGGGCCATGCGTCCCAGGGCATAGGCCGCGACAGTTGTGACAGCGCATGATGCGGCATCACCCGTTCGAGCATGGTGAAGAATGTGGCGGCCGATAGCGACGTCCTGGCATCGAAGGCGACGGCGCTCCGGCGCTGACGAATGATCTGCGCAGCCGGCGTGTTTTCCGGGTTCGATACTTTCCCCGAAGGCGATCGGCCCGTGGGAACCTGCCCCAGAGGAATCGCGTCCTTCTCAGCGTGTGTCTTCCATGTGGCTTCAGCTGCCCTGTCGATGATATCCCAATGGAAGCCATGATCGGCGCTCAGGCGATTTGCTGTGCCAACCCATGTCGCGCTTGTCAGCGCTTCCACAGCCACGGGATCGAGATACAACGGCATGGTTCTACCGGCGAACTGATTGTGATCTGCGGATGGCCAGACGGCCATGACACAATCCGGATGCTCGGTCTCGGCCTGCAGAGAGTCCGATGCCCGCTGCGTTCCCACTAGCCTTCCCACGGTCTCTTGCGCACACCCGTCGAGGAGGACCGCCTGCCAGCCTAGCGTGGCAGCCGCAATCCTTGCGGTCCCGATCGCATGTCCCACATCGTGGTGGCAGTACCGAAAGGCCCGCTCTCCATATTTCCACGCCTCGCGCCAATGCACGGATGTCAGACCGAGCAGAAACGCATGAGGCGGAAATGGACGAAGCAGCTCTACCAAGTGTTCAACGCAAAATTCCGCCCTCAGTTCGAGTCCATGTTCCCTTGGCGCATAGTGGTAGAGGCCGGGCTTCAGTTCCAAGCCTTCAAGAGATGGAATGAGGACGTAGCCTTCGGTCGGATGCAGATTGCCCGACGATGGATTGCTGCGCAGGGCCCATTCAGATTCCCCCGCCCGCTTCCACGCGGACAGGGCGAGTGCCAACTCGAAAAACCGTGACAGAGTCCTGGCGGTAAGCGCTTGAGAAGGAACCGCTCCCTGCTGATAAATGTCGTGATAGGACGGTGAGACAGGCGCCTCATCCGGCGCGAGCAATGGCAGGGATGTCAACGTCGTCCCCTCGTATCGCCGGAAGGGATCGGGCTGATTTGCCCAGTCCAGATATCCCGCGGAACGGGCATACCGGTGGAAGTGATGCTTCGTTTGGATGTGATACTGAATGACCTGATCGACAAGATCTGTCGCGGCTTGATCCCCGTGAGCACCTACCGGATGATTGACCCTCATAGCAGTGAGCCAGTGTACAAAGCGGGCCGGCAAAAAGTAAATGAAGCCTAGAGTTGATACCAGCGCGGAGGCAACGCTACACTCGTGACATCACCGTTCGCCGGAGGAGTGTCGCATGCGATTCGATCCCGCGTTGGCCGCGCAGAGTGCCTTCCGCGAGGCAGAAACAGAACTGGGAGGAGACTGGGATACGGCGGTCGAATTAGAACAGGTCTTCTCTTCGAGTGCTGGCCGGGAGGCCACGGAGGCCTATGAAGCGTTATTGAACCTCGCACAGCGCCACCCCGGCGCCCGCGCCTTCCAGGCCTTTTGCATTTACATCACCTGGCAACAAGTCACAGAACAGACGATTCCCCGTCACTTTCACACCGGTCTCCAACTCTGTGAACACTATCTCACCTCTCCCGAAGGTAAAAGCCGGGCGGATCTCGAGCAGGTGGAGGAGTTGTGTGGATCCTTCCGGGCCGGGCTCGGGATGGATCATGAGGACGAGATGCAGCAAGAGTTCAGACAGGATACTCCGAAGGGCGGAGATTAACTGTCCAGGCCCATCATGTCCGAGGCTCACAAGCACCGTGCAAGGATCTTCCTCCATCGGGGCGATTTGGTGCAGGCGAGAGCGGCCTGGGAGGCCGCCGTAGAGGAGGACCGGTCGACGAATGATCTTCGGGAACTCTCCAGTTCCCTCGGGAACCTTGGCAACACCTGTGCGCTGTGCGAGGATTTCGATGCGGCCGAGCGCTGTTACCGCGAAGTGCTGGATATTCAACGCACAGAGCAAAACCCGCACGCCATCGCCCATACACTGGTCAATCTCGGCAACCTGCATATCGGGACGGGCCATCCGGCAAAGGCCCGTCCCTATTATATGGAGGCGATGGACCTGCTTCGCGCACTGAACGACCACCGGGCGCTCGGCATCCTGTACAACAACCTCGCCCTTGAGGAGGCGCGCGAACAGCACTGGAAGGAGGCTGTCGAGTCGTTCGGCCAAGCCCTGACGTACCACCGGATGGTTGGAAATGAAGAGGGTTTGGCCGTGACCTATAGCCAAATGGGACAATGCTTCCTGGAGCAAGGAGATCTCGAGAATGCCGAACGCTGCCTGAATAACGGCTCGGAACATTACATTAAGCTTGGGTCCGAGGCCGGAGAGGCGGCCGTTCTGCGCCTGCTGGCCGTTCTCTATCGCCGCCGCGGAGACAGTCTTTCCGCCATTCGATGCCTCGAGCGAACTGTCCTGATCGATGCGAGGTACAACCTTGTAGAGTCATCCCGTGATTCACAAGAGTTGGCCCGCCTCAAGAGCTCCCGCGACTGATCTTGATACCCACGGTATTGCCCGCCTATCGCTCGACACAAAACTTACCGTTTCATAACGCCACCTTTACAAGAATGTGCTATTGTCCTTTCACATCACAGATATAATGAGGTACATCTAAGAAATAACGCTCACATCCATTGAATCGTCTTTGCAAAATTTCCTCACTTTCTGGACAGCCAGACAATCTCTGTTACCTTTAGGAGCGTCACGATTGCTTACCTGCTGTTGGCTCGCATCCCCGCCGACAAAGGTTCAACCGGATGCTGAATGACCCCATCCCCGCTGGTCCTTCTCATTACATTCGCCGTTGTGCTTTCGTCCCTTTCGATTGCGTGCGAAGCCGGCGATTCGATCCCGCACCTCACAGTGGGCACACAGGAGATCGGGTTAAGCGCCGGCTATCTGCTGCCCCATCGTCTGACGAACGAGCACACTACGAAACAGAGCGGTCCTGCGATCATGCCCTCGTGGGCAATGGTTCTGACAGATCCGATCGGTTGGCGATGGGTTCGGGGACAACTCATGCTCGGCGTCGAAATCGTCTACATCCAGTTTCAGGAACCGGAACTCACTCATGGGGTGGGATTCACACCCAAGATCAAGTGGATGTTCGAAGGTACGGGCCGACTCAGACCCTACATCGAGTTCGCCGGCGGCCCCTTTTACACCGATCTTGGAGGCCGCATTCCCGAAGAATCCGCGCGATTCAATTTCATTCTCACGGCCGGTGGCGGCCTCTCCTGGTTCGTCACGCCTCATCTGTCGTTCAACATCGGCTATCGGTTCCACCATATTTCGAACGCAGGCACGCGGTATCCCAACCTGGGTCTGAACTCGAGCCTGCCGTTCGGAGGCTTCTCATTCTACTTCTAGGAGGCACATTGTGAACGCTTCCCCCACGCTTCGTGGCCTCACGCTTGCCTGTTGTGGACTGATGCTGACCGCCACCAGCGGCTGCTCGCGCTGGATAGAAATGATGACTCTCCCCGCGGAGTCCGATACTCATGGCGCTCAAATGATCGCCAGGGACGAGCAAGTGCCACTGATCTTGGACCGCATCCACACGACGAGAAACGGCTCGCCGCAGAATCCCTCGGCCGAAACCGAACAGAGGATTCTGAGCTCCCTGGCAGATCTCGGACTGTTTTCACACCTCACATCCATTAACACGTCCGCGCCCGTATACGGGGAAAAGACGGTGCGCGCCCGGCTTCTCTTCGATGAGGCCATTGATCCTCATGCCGGCGGCGCCGCCTGGAAGGGCATCGTCATTGGTGCGTCGATGTACCTCCTCACTCCGTTTCTTCCCTTCGAGTACGACTACGCCGCCCATTTGTCGCTTGAATTAGAACGGTGGGATGGACAGATCAAACGTTACGAGAGCCAATCGGCCGGCACCGCGCATTACCATCTGTTCGGTGCCACCCCCATTATGGTCGATGAGTTGAAAGGCCATGTGACGGAATCCTGTCTCACCGAACTGGCAAGACAGATCGCCAACGATACCGTGTTTTTTTCGGCGAGCAGCGCGCCGCTTTCGGAATCCGGCATCCGCAGCGTGTCGGTCAAACCACGCACCATTCGCCCACCCGCTTCCGCATCAGCCGCCATTCCCATTTCGTCTCCTGCCCCCACAGAGCCATAACGGTCAACGCTCGATAGGGCACATTTTTTTCGTCTGGCTCAGAGAAACACGCCGATGCTATGATGCGTTCGTTCCGGCAACCGGAGAAGGTGCATGGACATCAACGGGTTT
>DASTFK010000201.1:0-2851 GCA_035719945.1 Nitrospira sp. | reverse complement strand
CTTGCGCTGATGCTGTTGCAGGAATCGCGGCGGGCCGCGCGCACGTCGCCGGACGGAGACCTCATTCTCCTGGAAGATCAAGACCGCTCGCTGTGGCATCGCAGTCAGATCGCCGAAGGGGTCGCCTTGGTCGAGCAGGCGCTGTCCTCAGGGCGCTTCGGAGCCTATACCCTCCAGGCGGCAATCGCCGCAGTCCATGCCGAAGCCCCTGACGCGGCCAGCACGGATTGGGCTCAGATCGTCGGTCTCTATGATGTGCTGATGCGCGTGGACCCGTCGACGGTGGTGGAGTTGAATCGGGCTGTTGCGGTGGCCATGCGTGACGGTCCCCTCGCAGGACTTCACCTTATCGAGGCCATTTTGCATCGCGGCGAATTGACGGAGTACCACTTGGCCCATTCGGCCCGCGCCGAACTCTGCCGTCGATTGGGTCGAACTCAAGAGGCCCGCCAAGCCTACGAACGAGCGCTCTCCCTCGCTCGTCTGGAGCCGGAACGACGGTTTCTGGAGCGACGGCTCAAGACACTCAGTGAATGAGCAGCCGTGCGAGCCGGTCAATTCGTCGACACCACCCGCAGACACCGCCCATCACAAAGCCGTGAAATACTAATGGTTTGTCGCAGGCCAGGCTCCCTGTCGATTTCGGCCATCGGAGACGACTATGTTATGTGAGCACACACGATCCGATCGTAGACAGGATCCTGGCACGTGAAGAGGCTCTGATGAAATATATGTTGCTCGTTTATCACAATGAACAGACCTTTGCTGCGCTCGGAGAGGCCACGCATGCCGCCATGCTGGAAGAGTCGATCCGTTTGGCTCATCAGATCACCTCGGGGAAGCAATACCTCGCGGCGCCGTTACAACCGACATCCACGGCAACATGCGTCCGTGTCCGCGACAACAAACCCATGGTGACCGACGGTCCCTACGCGGAAACGCACGAACAACTGGCGGGCTACTTCCTCATTGACGCAAAGAATCTCGATGTGGCCATCAGCATCGCCGCGAGGGTGCCAGGCGCCCGTATCGGGACGATTGAAATTCGCCCGATCAGAGACGTCCCCGGCTTGCCAGCGGCGTCTTAACGGAACAACCATCGTCGGTACCACTGAGACTCAAATGGAGCATCAGAATGTCAAAGATCACACCCTGTTTATGGTTCGATGACCAGGCCGAACAAGCCGTCCAATTCTATCTCTCGGTGTTCAAGCGGTCACGATTGGGAACGATCACGCGATATGGCGAGGCAGGGGCACAAGTGTCCGGACGGCCGAAAAGTTCGGTGATGACCGCAACGTTTGAAATCGAAGGCCAGGAATTCGTGGCGCTCAACGGCGGACCTATATTTACCTTTAATGAAGCGGTGTCGTTTCAGGTCCATTGTGACACGCAGGAAGACGTGGATCGCTATTGGGACGCGCTTTCAGCCGGAGGCGATGCAGAAGCACAACAATGCGGCTGGCTCAAGGATCGATACGGCGTCTCCTGGCAGATCGTGCCCACCGTGCTCGGCGAGATGCTCAAAGAGGGCGATCCTGAGAAAGCCAACCGTGTCATGCAAGCCGTGCTGCGATTGAAGAAACTCGACATTCAGACGTTGCAGAAAGCCTACGAGGGCTGAGTTGGCGGGAGCTTATGTCATGACGTCAAAAAAAATGCTGTGGGCCTCATATATCATGAGCACACTCCCGGTGCTGATGCTGCTGTTCAGCGGCATCATGAAACTCGTGAAGCCGCCGTCGGTCGTGGAGGGGTTCGCGCATCTCGGCTATGACGACAGCGTGGCGCTCGCGCTGGGCCTGGTCGAGCTGCTCTCCACCCTCTTGTACATCGTTCCTCGCACGTCCGTGCTCGGCGCCATTCTGTTAACCGGCTACTTGGGCGGTGCGACAGCTACCCATCTGCGCATCGGAGAGCCATTTTATATGGCCGTTCTGCTCGGGATGTTGGTCTGGGGGGGATTGTATCTCCGGAACGAGCGTTTGCGCCTACTCATCCCGCTCCGGTCACAGTAGTCCCTGGGCCCTAGGTGTTTTGCGAGGTGCGGGAGGGACTTGGATTCTGTTTCACTTGGCGCTCTGTCGATTTCCCCGAACTCGTTCGACAAATACGAGAGAGGAAGAAACTATTGTTCACCGTTCAGCGCCAAGAAAAGGAGGATCGGCATGCGTTTTATGATCATCGTCAAAGCCACCAAGGAGTCGGAATCCGGCGTGATGCCCAGCGAGAAACTCCTGGCGGACATGGGAAAATTCAACGAAGAGTTGGTCAATGCAGGCGTGTTGCTCGCCGGCGAGGGTCTGCACCCAACCTCGAAAGGCGCACGCGTCAAGTTCTCTGGCAGCAAGCGTACGGTCGTCGACGGGCCATTCACCGAAACCAAAGAACTGATCGCCGGCTTTTGGCTCTGGAAGGTGAAGTCAAAAGAAGAGGCGATCGAGTGGGTCAAGCGCTGTCCGAATCCGCACAACGAAGATAGCGAGATCGAGATTCGCCAGGTGTTCGAGGCCGAGGATTTCGGCGCAGAGTTCACGCCGGAGCTTCGGGAGCAGGAAGAGCGGGTTCGAACGCAGGCGGCAAAATACGCTAGGAATACATGATTCGCGAAGAAAGGAGACCGGTGATGCAGCTACAACCCTATTTATTCTTTGAAGGTCGTTGCGAAGAAGCGGCGCAGTTCTACGAGAAGGCGGTCGGCGCAAAAGTCGGCAGGCTCATCCGCTTCAAGGATAGCCCCGATCCGAGCCTCTGCGGCTCCGCGGACTCCAATAAGGTCATGCACATGACCTTGTAAATCGGCGATCAGACGATCATGGCGTCAGACGGGCAATGCCAGGGGTCGCAGACG
>DASTFK010000200.1:0-4865 GCA_035719945.1 Nitrospira sp. | reverse complement strand
TGTTGCACAGGCATTGGAGATTCACATGAAGAAGGTTCTGGTTATCGGCGGCTTTGTAGCGGCTACCTTACTAGTCGGCGGCTGGGCTCTGGCGCAGTCAGCCGGTCATGGCCCGGGTGGAATGCGCGGTATGGGAATGGGTATGCACAGCCAGATGGGTCGGGGCATGCACGGCCCGATGGGACAAGGCGTGCGAGGCCAAATGGGTTCTGGCATGATGGATATGGGTGCCGGAATGATGGGGATGAACGGAGGCTCCGCAACCATGGACGAGCGCCGCGACATCCATGGGCTTCTCTTCAACCATGATCGTATCAAACGGACGGTGACGAATCTCCCGGACGGTATCCGCACGGTTACGGAATCGGACGACCCCGAGGTTGCGGCGACGATCAAAAAGCACGTCGCAGATATGGGAAAACGGGTCGAAGAAGGACGTGATCCAGGCTTGCCCATCGAAAGCCCGGCGCTGCATTCGATCTTCCGGGAAAAGGATAAGATCAAGACCACGTATGAGACGACCGAGAACGGAATCGTCGTCGTCCAGACCTCGACCGACGCGACTGCCGTCAAGGCCCTTCAAGATCATGCCGCAGAGGTGACCGATTTTGCCCAACGCGGGATGGTCGCAGCGCACGAGGTCATGATGAAGAACGGCGGTGGTATGACGGGGCGTGGGATGCATATGCGCGGTGCCCTGGCTGAACCGCAGCACCAGCACTGAAGCCGATAACGGCACGGCACGCGACCTTGTGATCGTGTGCTGTGCTGGAAGGCCCGAACTGCGGGTGAAGGAAGTGCCTTTACGCAGGATCTCATGCGGAGGTTCTCGTTCGCTTCAACAGTATTGGCCGCGTGGAATTAGTCGCAATCCGCGGCGCCAAGATGGAGACTTGTCATGTCTGCTAATCGATTTTTCCTGACCTTGATTGTCGCCGGCGGGGTTGCGACTGGTGCCATATTTGTCGGGACTAGTCTGGGTAAATCCGCGAACACGGAGCACCTTGATCACGCCCGGCAAATGCGGGGCGTCAAAGCGGCGAAACCGACGATGCCGGGGCAGGAGGTCTTCGGCACGATCCAGGAGATCGTACATATCCTGGAAGCTGACCCCACCACCAACTGGTCAAAGGTAAATATTGCAGCACTACGCGAGCATCTGATCGATATGGACGAGGTGACAATGCGAGCCGTCACAAACCAACAGACGCTCGCCGACGGCATCGCAATCACGGTGACTGGCGAAGGCCGCACCCTAGATGCAATCAAGCGGATGGTGCCGGCTCACACCCATGAGCTAGCTGCGCTCGGTTGGCAGGCCAGAACCGAAGATCTGCCGAATGGTGTAAAGCTGGTGGTCACCACAAGCGATCCTCGCCAAGTCGTGAAGCTCAATGCGTTCGGCTTCATGGGCATCATGGTCCAGGGCGCCCATCATCAGATTCACCACCTCATGATGGCAAAGGGCGCGTTTGCGCACTGAGGATCGCGATGCGGCGCCTAAAGGTCAGGGAGCTCCCTCAATTGGCTGCCACGAACGAGAGGCAGCTTTCGATCGAAGGATGCAAGCGATTGATGCCGCATTTGATCCACCGCAACATTTGGTCTCCATCGCTTTGCTATGAAGATCACTGGCCTCCAGGGGCTCTTCTGTAGGGTAGCTACTGTCGGCATTCCGGTGCAGCGAGCCTGTCCGCGACGGCATGTTGTCGCGTTGGTACTCAAATGAGGAGATGGGATCATGGCCAATAGAGACGTCGTCATTTGTTCACCCGTGCGCACCGCGATTGGAACCTACGGTGGCTCCTACAAGGAGATGCCTGCGACCGACCTCGGCGCTACGGTCGTCCGGGCGACGCTGGATCGGGCGAAACTTCAGCCTGGTGAGATCGGTACCGTCGTGATGGGCAACGTGATCCAGGCCGGCAACAGAATGAACGCGGCCCGACAGGCGGCAATAAATGGTGGCGTCCCCGTCGAGGTCCCCGCGATGACGGTCAACCGGGTTTGCGGCTCGGGCGCGCAGGCCATCGCCAGCGCTGCACAGGAAATCATGCTCGGATTCATCGATAGCGCAGTTGCCGGCGGCATGGAGAACATGGATCGAGCGCCCTATCTCATGAACTCCGGGCGCTGGGGCTACCGCATGGGCGATGCGCAGATCTTCGATTCGATGCTGATGGACGGGCTCAACGATGCATTCTCTGGTCAGCACTCCGGCTGGCATACCGAGGATCTCGCAAGCTCCCATCAGATCACCCGGGAAGACCAGGACTGCTGGGCGGAGCGCTCGCAGAAGCGGTTCTCAGCGGCTCAATCGGCCGGCAAATTCGCCGCGGAAATCGCGGCGGTCGAAATTTTCTCACGAAAAGGCCCGGTGAAATTCGACAAGGATGAGCACAATCGGCCCGAGACGACACTGGAGAGTCTCTCCAAGCTTAAGCCGGCCTTTCGCAAGGACGGAACCATCACGGCCGGCAACGCGCCGGGCCTCAATAGCGGCGCTGCGGCAATGGTCGTGGCCGACAGAACTTGGGCGGAGAAGAAGGGCCTGCAGCCGATGGCGCGGCTTGCCGCCTACGGCATCGGCGCAGTCGAGCCCGGCATGTTCGGCCTTGGTCCGGTACCCGCAGTGAAGCAGGCGCTCGACCGCGCCGGCTGGAAGATCGGCGATATCGGTCGGATTGAGATCAATGAGGCTTTTGCGGCCATCGTCCTCGCGGTCACGAAGGACCTCGGACTGTCTCCCGATGTAGTCAACGTGGAAGGCGGCGCGATTGCACATGGTCACCCGATCGGTGCGAGTGGCGCAGTGCTTACGACACGTCTCCTGCATTCGATGCAGCGCGACGGGATCAAAAAAGGGGTCGTCACGCTGTGCATCGGCGGTGGTCAGGGAATCGCGTTGGCATTGGAAACAGTAACTTGATCTGTACGAACGCTGCCAGGAGCACGGCATGAGCAAGAATTTTGCAGAGATCGCCCATGATGTGATCGCGGGCGTAGGGCTGTTGCAGAAAGGCGAGCCTGAATCGATGAAAGCTTTTGGGGCTCTCTCGACCGCGGCGACGGCCTCCAACGCCATTGACACGAAAATGAAGGAGCTGATGGCGCTCGCGATCGGCATCGCTGTCCACTGCGACGGCTGCGTCGCCTACCACACGAAGATGGCCCATCAGCACGGAGCAAGCCGGGAGGAGGTCGCCGAGACGGCTGCTCTCGCCGTTTACATGGGTGGTGGACCCGCGGCTGTGTACGGCGCGGACGCGCTACGCGCCTACGATCAATTTGCCGGCACAAAGCCGTAGCTACACAAATCGCCGGTTAAGGTATGGTTATTTCTATAATTCTAGAAGTATCGTTGACGATGTCTGGTATCAAGCCTATTTTCCCCCTGAGAATAGACTAGCGAAATTGGTATTCGGAACGAATAGGGTGAGGTTGAACGCATGGACGCTCCGGCGCTTGCTACTGCCACGTCCGACACTCGGTCTATCTCCGAGTTCTTGAACCGTGAGTGCTTCTGCATCACGCTGGACCGAGGCGCTTTGTGCGAGGCTCTCGAGCGGGAGGCCGAAGATCCGGAATTCTGCAGGACCTTCATCGGGCCGAAGACGCATCTGTTCTCGAACGTGCCGGTATTCCTGCCGGAAGCCGGCGTCGGCGAGATGCTTCGGATCGTACACGCGGTCGAGGCCGCGACACGACTGCCCGGCTACCGCGACACGGCGTTGTCCTGGGCTCCCGACATCGCTCGACATGATTTCGGGCCGGTTGGCGTATTCATGGGTTACGACTTCCACCTTGCTGCTGACGGCCCCAGGCTGATCGAGGTCAATACGAATGCCGGCGGCGCCTTCCTGAACGCGCTGCTGGCCAAGGCTCAGCGAGCTTGCTGCAAAGAGGTCGAAGTCGCCCTTGGCCGACCAGAGGCCGAAGATTTCGAACCGGCGGTGATGCGCATGTTCCAGCACGAGTGGGAGCTCCAAAAGGGGCAGGGCATCCCGCGGCGGGTAGCTATCGTCGATGATCGGCCGACAGAACAGTATCTTTATCCAGAGTTTCTGCTGGTGCAGCGCTTCTTCCAGAAGAATGGCATCGATGCCGTGATTGTGGATGGCAATCAGTTCCGGTACGAGCATGGTCAACTGCTCGCGGAGGGCAAGCCGGTCGATCTTGTCTACAATCGATTGGTCGACTTTTCCTTCGGCGATCCCGAACACCCAGGATCTCCGCGCGGCCTATCTCGACGGCGCAGTCGTCGTTACACCCAATCCGCGTGTGCATGCACTGTACGCAGACAAGCGCAACCTGGCGCTCCTGTCCGATCACGCGGCGCTTCATTCCTGGGGGGCGCCGCCGCAGGTGCTTGCAGACCTTGCGGGCGTGCCACATACGGTTCTCGTTACCTCGGACAATGCGCAGGAACTGTGGATGGCAAGAAAGTCATTGTTCTTCAAGCCAGCGGGTGGGTATGGGAGCAAAGCGGTTTATCGCGGGGACAAAGTCACCAGGGGAGTTTGGGCGGAGATCATCCGTGGCGGGTATGTCGCCCAGGATTTCGCCGCGCCGAGCGAGCGCATGGTCAGGCTCGATGGCTCTCCGGAGGCCCGAAAAGCCGACGTCAGGTTATACGTCTACAACGGTCAGGTTTTGCTCACTGCGGCGCGTCTATATCAGGGACAGACCACGAATTTTCGGACGCCGGGCGGCGGGTTTGCGCCGGTATTCGTAATTTAGGCGTGTAGCCTAAGCTGGAGGAAATCCGTTCGCATGGCTGGTATTCCCCTTGGCTACGCATCAACGTCTGAAATCTATCACGATAGATTCCGAAGCTCCTCCACACCAATCGGGGGTTTGTATCG
>DASTFK010000199.1:0-5446 GCA_035719945.1 Nitrospira sp. | reverse complement strand
CCGTGGATCTCGGGGGTCGTGTTCGTAATGAAAACTTAGCGCCTCACGAGCGTGGGTGAAAAACACCGCATGGCGATTCTCACCGCGTCCTTGCAGGACTCGAATCGTGAAGTTCTGCTCAGTGACAGTATAGGGGTGCGGCTCCCGGAGAGTTCCGTCCAGAGCGTAGACCTCCTGGCGCAGCATGGCGCCTTTAAGAGCGCGGCAGGCCTCCCGTTCTTCATCGACCGTCAGCCCGTCGGGCAGAACCGTGTCGGGCAGGAGCAGCCCGGCTCCTTCCTCATCCGACAGGCCAGGTTCGCGGTAGTATTCTCCGGTGTCTCCTTCGTCCAGGAGTCCGGCGAAGAAGTTGGAGACGTGCTGGCGGCCAAGACACACCCCTGTATGAAACCAGCTTCGGGTCACGACCGGTGGGATATGCGAGGCCTCATCGATGTTTTCACCGGTGGGAAATGCGTTGCTCTGGTTGAGAGCTGCGAACTCCTCGGTGTCCATCTGCTCGACCATGCCAAAACCGTGAAACTCCCGCTCGATGCCGTCGAAATAACCATGATGGTAGCCATAGCGAGTCACGAAGCGATTGCGGCTGATGTGGTCGTAGGTTTCGGTCCGCTCGACCACATGAACCGGGAACGGGAGAAGGGTGACCCAGGGGCGCCGGCGGCCTTGTCCGCAAGATAGAATTTGGTGGATGCCGCATATTGCACACGCGTTTCGGCGCCCAGGTTATTGCGGGACCCGATCATCAGATGCGGCTTTAAGCCGCCCATCAGGTCGACATAGCGCATCTGCCGGCCGGTGTCTTTCGGCAAGGGTGACGACCAAACGAGGCAGGCGGTGCCGTTGCCGAAGAGGTCGGTTACGGTGACGTCGGAAAGGTTGTCCGCGCTCGGGAGAGGGTCGATCAAGCGCGCGGTTGACCAGCCGTTGCCCGCCTGGTTGAAATAGACGGCAACCTGGGAGGGCCCGATGTAGAGAATATCGGTAATGCCCGAGCCATCGACATCGCCGAGGCGGATGCGCTCCTGGTCGAAAAGATCGGGCGCGTCGAACCAGGGGGCGTCGTCCATCGTCACCTTCGCTCCGAAATTCCCGTACCCGAGATTCGGCCAGTAACAGACCTCGCCGTTGCGAATTCGAACAAGGTCAGTCAGCCCATCGCCACTCATGTCGGCAAGATAAATGGACTGGCTGGCATCGGCGAAAACCAGGCGGGGTCCGGTCTCCTCATCGTCGGACTGAGGGGTGCGGCGACTCGCAGCGTATCCTTCCTCCGCCATCGAGGGATACCAGGTGAGGACCCGATCTTCGGTAACCATCACATCGGCGTGGCCGTCACCGGTAAGATCCACGAAACGCAGATTGGGATCACTCCAGGCTACCGATGGCATAGATTCGAAAGTCCGGTGGCCGGCCCATGCCCGGTCGTGGGTGCGTTCGTAGAAGCCGGGGGCAGGACCGCCGAGCGTGACAAGATCAAGCTGTCCATCCCCGGCCAAATCGATCAGTTGCTGGCCGCGGCTCAGAGCAGCCAGTGACGGTTGCGCCGCGACGGTCTCCAATGGAGCAAAGCGAGCATTTCCCAGATTGGCTTTGTAGAACCAGCCTCCGCCCTGCTCGGTGAGGATGCCGGAGATCCCTTCCCCATCCAGGTCTACCCATTGGTAACGCGAATTGGTGAAACTCAGATTCTCCAGGCTCTCGCTGTCGATCTCGTGGACGTCGCTCTGGATTTCCGCCTGGCTATATTCGAACTCGACCGCGGGCAGCGATCGCTCCTGATATCGGCCGTCTGACTGCCGCAGATAACCGGATTGCACCACAGCGGTCATGACCGTGTTGATGGGGCTCTCGCCGTAATCGAAGTGGGTCGCGCGGACCAGGTAGTCGGCGGTGCCCAGTTCGTCCGGGAAATGGTGGAACATGAGGACGCGCCGGCAGAGGCGGTAGGTGCGCACCTCGAAGCAGGCACGGTAGCTCGAGATCGGATCCTGCCGGACGGGCCAAAGCCGATTCCCCTCGATGGCCGATTCGACAAACTGGCGTCCCTCAATGTCCGTCTCGAGCTGGGCGAGATGGCCTTCGCCGTAGTCGAAGACCACCTCGAACATCCAGTCCGTCCGTTCGCTCAGATCTTCTGCGGGCTGGCGAGGCGTCCGGTTGCCGTAGTGGATGCGTTTGAGGTAGCGGTTGGCCGAGCGAGACGCTGCGGTGCGATTGCGCTCGTGGGCCTTGGCGAGATCGACATTCGAGGAGTCCTCGGCTTTGTAAGTGTAGAGGACGGCATTGCCTTTGTCGTCGTAGCTTTCACAGATGAGCCAGCTGAAGATTCGCAAAGGATCCTCGGGGTCCGCGATCCGGCTTTCGTCCGTGCGACCGTAGAGGGTTGTCACATTGTCCCGGGTGATCGAACGCCAATGGATCGCGCCCGTCTGCAGGTTGGTCCAACGTTCGATGCGGGCGAACAGTCCCTCGATTCTCGGTCGGTAGCGCTGGACGCGGTATTGAGTTCCCTCGAGCAGGCGCGTCTGGCTGTGACGCGTCAATTGGCCGCCGTTCTCTACCAGCATCGGGACCAGGTCCTCTGCTCCCGAAAGAATGAAGATATCTGACTCTCCGGCGTCCCCGTAGGTAGGCAGTCCCTTGTCGGTCTTGCGGGTGACTCGAGTAAAGGAAAGACCCCAGCCCAGGCCGAAGGGTCCGCTGCCGCTCCCGGAGTCATAGCTGAGTGAAAGCTGAGGACCAAATCCCTGGCGGGCAGGCGAAGTGGCGATCGGGACTGTCATCGCGCCCGAGCCGGTGGCCGGATTGACCTGGAATTTTTCGTCGATCCCGCGAATTGCGCCGCCACCAGTCGGTAAAGTAATTGCGGGTGCTTGGGTGGTATTCTGGTTGGCAGTGGGTGTCTGGCCAGAACTCCGCGCAGGCACTGGAACTTGCTGGGTCGAGCGTTGCGGGTCTTGATACATCGTAATCTAACCCTGCTTCGCTGATCGTGACGCCGCTGCCAGCCGGGCGCAAGCACGAACGGCCAAAAGTCGGCGTGAAACTCAGGCGTTGCTTGCCAAAATTCGCTTCTTCGACCTGACGGGCGTGCCTTCGGTAGGGTCGAATAACGGAAGCCTTTTGGAGCGAGTAGGCGCGTCATCGCCATGACGAGCCGACGGCGACCGCGAAAGCGATCGCTTCAACAATGCGTCTTGTCGCGCATCTTGATCAGCTTGCGAGACGCGCCTTGCAGATCTCTTCGACATGGCGGTGATCTGTTCCGCAGCAACCTCCAAGAACGTTCAATCTTTTCAGCTTGGTCAGGAGCGCGCGATGCTGCCGACCCAATTCGACAGGGTCCCCCTCGTCCAGTTCCGTGCTGTCGTTGAGTTCCGCGTGACTCTTGGTTGACGCGTTGGCCCTCAGACCCCGAATCCGGTTCAGCCAGGGTGCATCGTCGGTCAGGATCCCTTCGAAGTGCGTTGGATGCGCGCAGTTGATCATGTAATACGCCGGGGCGCTGCCGGTGGCGTCGTCCACCTCCTGGATCGCATCCCGCAGAGCTTGCCCGGTCGGCAGCTTGCCGTCGGTTTCGACCGTAAACGATATTGCTACGGGCATTTCGAGTGATTTGGCGGATCGGGCGATTCCGATGGCTTCTTCGACGTAGTTCATCGTGATGGCGGTCACCATATCGGCAGCGGTATCTCGGAAAACGCGGATCTGCGCGCCGTGATACTTCTCCGCCTCTTCAACGGACATCAGGTTGCCAGGATTGTAGCCGTCTCCGCGAGGTCCGAGACATCCACTGATCACTGCCGGCGTTTCGGAAGTCTCGAAATCAGTCCGGATCTCTTGCAACAACTCGATTGATTTGCGGTTTGCCTCCGCCAGGGCTTCTTCGGTGTAGCCAAGCTTCGCGCCCCAATCCGGGTTGGCTCGCCAAGTGGGGCTTTCAAGGATGAACCCCACCTTGTATCGCCTGGCGAGGGCCGCGTAGGTGCGGAAATATTTGCTGAGCGCCTCATAGCCGGGACGATCCTTGAGCAGATCAAATGCGGCGAAGTGTGGCAGTTCGAATCCTTCGTGAAAAATGAGAGTCGTTTCAATGCCACCGTCGGTGAGGAAGATCGCATCGGAGAGCTGTGGCAGTTGCTTGCGATATTTTGTCATGGGAATGCTTAGCTCAATGAACGAGGCGTGCGAAATCACCTCACATTGTCAGGGCGAGGGCTTTACACGAACCAGCGAATCGGTTTTTCGGGGTTATAGGAGCGGAAGAGCGAATGGAATTCGCGAGATGCCGGCCGAGCGTGGGATGGACGCCTTCCAGTTTCTTGATCGCATCCCGAATGCGCCACGTGACGGTCGATCGGGCTCGCTCCGAGGAATCGCCCATTTTTCGATCACGCCCGCCCAACCCGGTTGCCTTTCTTAGCTCCTCGAACAGATGTTCCTTTTCCTCCCTCATCATGGTGTATCGACCAGGGTCGTTATCCCGTTCCGCTTCAGCGAGTTCCTCGTCGATCTGGCGGAGACGTTCCCGGTAGGCCCGCCGCGCCTGATCATCGAGGATCACTGTGCCTGGACCGGTTGCAGCGGGCTGTCCGCAGAGCGTTCCACAGTGGATCTCGTCGCTGGGATGAGAGAGTAGTTGGGCGATGTCGAGGAATCCTCGCCGCTCCGCGACCTGCACAACTTGATGATCGAACGACGCCATCCACAGCTCTCCTTCACGGCGAAAAATATTCGCAATCGGCCAGGAAACGGGCGTGGATGAGGGGGGAGAAGAAGACGCCTTGCCGTCGAGTCCCGCCAGCCGAATGCCCTCGATGAAGTTGTCCCGGTCCTCGCTGCGGCGATAGGGATTGACGTGCACGAGCCATCGCATGGCTTCGCCCGGTTCCGGCTCCCGGCCGAAGGTGATTCGCTCGAGGAACTGCCTGTGGAACTGACCGAGGTAAAACTCCGCCCGCTCGCGATTTCCCAGATACGCGTGCGAGGCTGCGAGATAGGCCCCGGAATCGACGACGGTCAGGCCGCCTTTGCCAGCGGTCCGGACAGCCTCGTCGTAGCGCTTCAACGTGAAAAGCGGCAGCGCCGCGCAGTAAAAGTACCAGCTCGGGCATAGTGGGCTGAGATCGAGAGCGCGCTGGGAGACCTGCCGGCCCAGTTCAGGATCGCCTTGGAAGGTAAAACAAACTGAAAGCTGGATCAGGGCGAAAGCGTCATTTGGCGCCAGGCGCCAGGCGCGTTCGAGGCGTGTACCGGCCTTCTCGAAATCGCGCCGATACTGTTCGATCCGGCCAAGAATGACCTGCACGATTTGATCATCGGGATCGAGGGCTTCCGCCCTGAGAGCGTGTTCGTAGGCCAGTTTCTCCTTCTCTTCCCACAAGTCCCATGCCTGGCAGCTCCATTCATTGAAATGGGAAAGCGAAAGTCCCGCCTGCGCACG
>DASTFK010000198.1:0-2936 GCA_035719945.1 Nitrospira sp. | reverse complement strand
ATCCGCCAACGGCATTGAAGGTCCTCACGACTAAGAAGCCGCAAGTGTCAGACCTGTTCATCAGCCTAATCACCGGCAAGCCCACCCTCAATGTTGCCGTACCCGTGATGCGTAACGGCGAAGTTCGTTACATCCTCCTGATGGTCTTCACGCCCGATCGAACGCTCAAGATTCTGCGCGGACAGAATTTGCCGAAAGGGTGGGTCTCCGGTGTCTCTGACAGCAAAGGCATCGTCATCGCCCGTTCATTGCTGCATGAGAAATTCGTCAACACTTCCCTGCCCCCTGATCTCCTCTCCAAGAGAGATCGGGCCGACGTCTTCCCTGCCAAAAACCTCGTCGGCGAGCCAGTAGTGCGCGCGGTGGTGCCGATGAAGCAGGCGGACTGGGTCGTCGCCGCCACCGTTCCGCTCGGGATCATTGAGGCTTCCGCGAGAGAATCGTGGCGGCTCGCAGCTATGTTTGCCATTGGCCTATTTGGCCTTTCCGCCATACTCGCCTTCTTGTTCGGGCGTATCCTCTCGCGTTCTATCGCACAAACTGCGACTGCCGCAGCAGCGCTAGGACGCGGCGAGCCCATCGTGACCGCTCCATCCCCGATCCGAGAAGCCAATGCCGTCAGCACGGCTTTACACGCCGCCTCCGCGGAACTGAGGCAGCGTGCCCTTGCTGACGCCCATCTCGCCGCCATCGTGCGCAGCTCCCACGAAGCAATTGTGGGTTTCGGTCTCGACGGCATCGTCACGAGTTGGAACGCCGGCGCCCAGCGTGTGTTCGGCTACACTCCCGATGAAATAATCGGCCGCCCGAAATCCCAGCTGCTACCTTCCCAGCGCCAGGAGGAGCTAGGCCAGTTCATGTCTCGCCTGCGCGCAGGCGAGATGATGATCGCCGTCGAGACGGAACGTCGCCGCAAGGACGGCACCGTTTTCCCCGCGCTCCTCACGGTCAGTCGGGTCGCGTCGGCAAACGGCGAGCTTGTCGGATTCTCAGCATCCCTCACCGACATCACGGCGCGGAAAGCTTGGGAGAAGCGGCAGAAAGTCCTCACCCACGAGCTCGCCCATCGCGTCAAAAACGCGTTCGCGGTGTTGCAATCAATTGCGCGCAGAACCTTGAGTTCTTCGACCAATCCGGCTGCATTCTCGGAAACATTCATCGGGCGCCTCAGGAGCATGGCCGCGGCGCACGATACCCTAACGGCCGACAACTGGGAGGCGGCCGAATTGGGTGCACTCGCCAGAACACAATTGGCGTCGTATGGCAGCGGCGACGATCCCCAAGTGCGGATATCCGGCCCGAGTGTTCACCTGCCGCCTGAACTTGCCGTGCCTATCGGACTTGCGTTGCATGAACTCGCCACCAACGCCAGCAAGTATGGAGCTCTTTCGGCGCCGCACGGGACTGTGGAAATCACATGGTCGGTTCAGGAGCGCGAAGAAGGCAGCAAGCATCTCTTTCTGACTTGGCAAGAACGAAACGGACCTCCCATCACAGCCGAACCGACGCACAAAGGATTCGGATCGATACTGATTGAAAATAACCTTCCCCAGGCCAAGGTCTGCCGTCACTTCGAGCCAACCGGGCTCATTTGTACGATCGAGCTACCTCTCGCCAAGCACACCCGTTCCTGAAAGATCGGTATTTTTCGACCTCCGTCCTCCCTGGCTGCCGCTTCGTCCCGCTGGTCACCCACATCGCAGAAGCAGACATCTCACGTCTTGATGTTGGCGCGACGCGACGAGCCTCCGAACGTCCCGCAAACGCCAGCGCGCAAGGAGAGGACCACTAACAGGGATCCGTTGTCAGCCGAACAGTACCTATGTGTGTCGCCGGCCAAAAACAATTCCGCTTTCTTACGAAGCGGAAGAGAGACAAGAAGCTTAGGCGGCCGGTGGACCGACAGCTCTTGGCACAGGCTGAAGGTCCGCTACGTCAGCGTTCACGGTAAGTATTGGCGGTCGAGCTGACCAAGAGTGGAGCAGATGCACCAATGTCATCCCAACACAGTAAGGCTAGGTATAGGCCGCGGCCCCTCGCCGAAGAGGCGAGGTCGCGCTCTATCGCGCGGCAAGCATTGGCCGCGCGACCGAGCCCCCGCCTGCCCTGAAGGCGCGGGTCTCGGCCCTGACGGGCAACGATCGCTACCGCAAGAAAGTAAGACCGTGAATTGGACCGTGCCGATGATCGCCACGGCCTCTCCCCATCGTAGCACGGTGCGCGGCCGGTCAAGGATAAACCCTACGGGCGACCGCTGAAGAAGCGGTCGTCCTTGACTCGGCCTTGCGCGCCGTGCCGTCGAAAAGCGCACGGCCGGGGCGGGAAAATGCAATCCCGGCCGAAGAAGAAAATGTGGATCGTTGGCTTCGTTGATCCGTCTCCCGCTTATTGTCTGAGGTTGAGTTTGTGGAGAGGAACTTGTGCTTTCTTCACACCAGAGGCACCCCGGAATAGCGAGACTGAACCTCGGCCCGGCCATATCCCGTCACCAGCACGAAAGGGATACCTCGGCTCTTTAGCAGATCGACCAAAGGCCAAGCAGGTTGGCCTTGCAGATTGAGGTCCACTATTGCAACAGCAAAGTCGGCCTGGGGTATCCGTTGAAGGCCCTGAGGGACGCTCGAGGCCGTGCCAGCCACGCTGCAGCCGAGTTCGGCCAACAAATCCTCAAGCAACACTGCGATGGGCGCTTCGTCCTCCGCTGCGACGACCGCGCAAAATGGCTGGAGAGCGCTAGAGTTTATGGGACCGCCCCGGTCAAAACGGTCTCCGAGCGCGACGGTCGTCGGTCGCCCTGAAACGCTTCGGAGCAGGGTCCGGTTCCATGGCTGCGATCCGCGCCAGGAGGTCAGTTGCCTTACGTACGTTCCTCTGCCCACAACGTGATGCTTACCAACACCGACTTTGACAAGCGAGGATCGTTTCGGGTGCCCCCT
>DASTFK010000197.1:0-4184 GCA_035719945.1 Nitrospira sp. | reverse complement strand
AGCACCAGCCAGGGGACGTTGTAGTTTTTCTCCGTGCCGCTTTTCCATTCCATAAGGCTGCCCCAGATGTCTGCTTTCGGTTGATACTTGTCGCCAGTCACCTGTCTAAGGGCGAGATCAACGGCGCCCTGACCTTCGGCCCGCGCATACTTGTAGAGCGAGACAGCCATGTCACCGTTCGCAACCGCCTGCTTGGCATCAGGAATGCCATCGATGGCGATGACGGGAACTGTCGTGAGGTCGATCCCGGCGCTTTTCATAGCCACGATCGCACCGAGCGCCATTTCGTCGTTCTCCGCGAGAACGCCGTTGATTTTGCCTTTGTGCGCAAGCAGCCAGTTCTCCATCAGAGCCTGTCCTTCCGCGCGGCTCCAGTTGCCAGACTTGTCGACAAGAAGCTTGACGTTCGGGTGTGCGGAAAGTCCTGCATCAACGCCAGCGCGGCGTTCAATCTGCGCCGACTGTCCGATCGGTCCTTCCATCAAAACAACGTTTCCACCGTTTGGAAGACGCTTCGCCATTTCCTCGGCAATAATCCGCCCACCTTCCTTATCGTCTACGATGATCATCGATGTGTAGCCCGATGTGGCGGTTTTCAGGGCGGACACGATCACTGGAATCTTTGCCGCCACTGCTTTTTCGATAGCCGGCGCGGATGCTTCCAGGTCAAAGGGTGCCATGATGATGGCGTCAAACTTCTGAGTAATCGCCGTATCGATCTGATTCGACTGAACCAGCGGGTCATATTTCCCATCGAAGACTGTGACTTGGGCTGTGCCGTCTTTGACGGCCGGGTGATTCTGGATCTCCGTCGACCAGGCCTTCATGTATTCGCCTGCCTCGCCGAACGAAAGCGCGGCAATGCGGATTTTTTTCTCTGCGAGTGAGGCGCCTGTGGAGACCATCATGGTTGCTGCCGCCAAGGTCGCGATCACCGTTGTGCGTGTTAGTTTCATTATGTTCCTCTCGTGATTTGTTGATTATGATTTCACTGAGTCGAATGCCCTCGACCCTTTGCTATTTCCTAAATCTATCGGCGATGACCGCGGCAACGATGATCGCCCCCTTGAGCAGTTGCTGGTAGTAGGAAGAGACGCCCATCAGATCCATTCCGTTGTTGATCGTGCCGATGATCAATGCGCCGAAGAGGGTCCCCACCAGCGACCCACGGCCGCCGGCAAGACTGGTCCCACCAATGACGACGGCGGCGATCGCGTCGAGTTCGTAGCCGATGCCGGCCTGCGGCAGCGCCGCAGTGGTTCGCGCGGCTAACACGAGGCCTGCAAGACCGGCGAGCAGTCCTGAAATGACATAAGTGGACGCCGTTACAATCCGCGTGGAGACGCCGCTCGTGCGTGCCGCTTTCTCATTGCCGCCGACGGCGTAAACATAGCGGCCGAAGGTGGTATAGGACAGCACGACCCATCCGATGAGAAAGACGAAAAAGAGGATGAGCACCGGGACCGGCAGGCCGAAGAGGTTACCTCCGCCGAGCCAACGGAAGGGCTGCGACAGGTTGGCGATCGGTCGTCCATCGGAAAAGATCAACGTAAGGCCACGGGCCATACTCAGCATGCCGAGCGTTACCACAAACGGAGGCACGTTGATTCCGGCGACAATGACACCATTGAAGAGGCCAAGCGCTGCCCCCGTTGCCAGGCCCGCCAGGATGGGCAGGAGGACAAAATGCGGGTTGGTCGTTGTGGCGAGGCTGCCCGCAACCATCCCGGACAGCGCCATCATCGACCCGACGGAAAGGTCGATTCCCTTTATCAGAATGACGAACGTCATTCCAATTGCCAGAATACCATTGATTGAAGACTGGCGCAGCAGGTTGAGCAAGTTATCCCATGTGAGGAAGTATTCGTTGGCGAAAGTGAAGAAAATCGAGATCGCCAGGAATACGATGACGATACTGAAGGTCTTGATGAATGTGGAAATCGCTTGGCTCTTAGACATGGCCGGTATTGCGGAAACTGTCTGGGTTTGAGTCTGCATGCTGTCTGTATTCTTCACTTCGGGCGTCGCCGTCCGGCTAGCTCGCTAGCTCCATGAGCGCCTTCTGCGTTGTGGTTCTGCCGTCGACGATTTCCGCCAGGCGGCCCTTTTTAAAAATTGCGATGCGGTCGCTGACCTGAAGGATCTCGGGCGCTTCCGAGGACACCACCACGACCGCATTGCCTTTTGCCGCGAATTGACGTAGGAAAGTGTAGATCTCCTGCTTCGATCCCTCGTCGATGCCACGGGTAGGATCGTCGCAGAGCAAGAGCCTCGGATTCGTCGTGAGGCATCGGGCGAAGACCACCTTCTGCTGGTTGCCACCACTCAAGCTCTCTACCGCCAACGCAGGCGAGCTCGTTTTGATGCGCTGCGAGCGGATCATCGTCCCGACGACCTGGCTCTCGGCACTCCGCTTGATGAAGCCGCCCACAGCGCGCTGCGGTAGCGAGGATAGGGTGATGTTGTGGGCGATCGAAGCGCAAAGGACAAGGCCGCTGGCCTTGCGATCCTCGGTCACCATGGCCATGCCCAGCCGGATTGATTTCTTTGTATCGCCGGGTGGGACTGGAAGGCCGCCCAGCAAAACCTTGCCACTCTTGGGCCGGATGATTCCGTAGACGGTCTCAACGAACGGCGTTCGGCCCGAACCGAGTAGTCCGTAAATGCCGAGGACTTCTCCGGCTCTAACCTGTAGGGAGATATCTTGGAAGTGTTCCCCCGACAGGTTCCGAACCTCCAACATGGGCGAAGTCCCAGAAACGACATCGCCTTTTTCAACCGAAGTTACCTCGTGCCCGACGATTTGGGTCACTAGGTGCTTGCGGTCTATGGCATCGATCCGTCCATTCTCGATAAAACGGCCGTCACGGAAGACCGTGTATTCGTCGGCAATTTCGAAAATTTCAGTTAGTTTGTGCGAGACATAGATTATGCCGGACCCACGCGCTTTGATGCGCCGCATGGCGTTGAAGAGCACATGCACCTCATGTTCGCCGATCGCCGACGTGGGCTCGTCCATGATTACGATTTGAGCGTCGTAGCTGAGAGCCTTGGCAATCTCCACGAGTTGGATCTGCGCTAGGCTAAGGTCACTCATTTTCGCCTTCGCCGGCACGTCGAAACCAAGATCGTGCAGCAACGTTGCAGCATCTTTTGCCATGCGGGCGAAATTGACGAAGACCCCGCCGATCCGAGGCTCCTCACCGAGATAAAGATTTTCGGCAACGGTCATGTCCTCAATCGGAGACAGCTCCTGAGTGATGATCGCAATGCCGTGACGCAGTGCATCGGCGGGGCCCTTGAATTCAACGACTTCTGCACCAAGTCGCACTACACCTTCGTCGCGAGGCAACAGTCCCATCAAGATGTTGAGGAAGGTGGATTTGCCTGCGCCGTTACCTCCACATAGCGCGTGCACAGATCCGCGCTTGAGCACCAGTCTGCCGTCTCTTAGCGCCGGAACTCCGCTGAATGACTTGGTCACGCCTTCGGCGACCAGCACTGGCAGGTCGGCATCCCCGGGCTGAACTGGGGAGGCCACACCCCGCCTGCTGGGCATCTCTCGCTTCGGGGTGCTGTTGGAAGGCTCTCGCATTTGCTGGGTCTGAGGGACGTCGTTAGCTAAAACGAGGTATAAGGTATGACGTCATATCTTTGTGTCAAGGGATATTTGTCGCGAACCTCGATTTTTGGAAAGCGGGCTTTGGGGTGTGCTAGCTAACTGTCACAAATGCATGACTTTGGGTGCACCGACGCGCATTGGAGAACTGATTTTTAGCTGCGGAGAGCGACCATGCTCGTTCAAGGTTGCATGCTATCAGGCGAGGGCGAGCATCTCTCTGACGTCTTCGGGAGTTGCCATTTCGCGTCCTGCGGCATGAACGATTTTGACCGCCTGCCGCACCAACTGCTCATTCGGGGGAGAACCAAGCTCCTTATAGGGATAGTCGCCAATGCCTAGCGCCATATGGCCGCCCTCCTGGGCAATCATCGGTGCGAGCTGTAGGAGGTTGCCCCCTAGCGTGTTGACGGTCCATTCAACATTCCGATCCCGCGGCAGAAAGGGAAGATGGGCTCTCAGGCCCTCCTCGGTAGCAGGATGCCCGGTGATGTACGGTCCGTCTGTGAGGTGGAACAGCACATAGACCGGCTCTGAAACGAAGCCGGCATCCACTAAGGCCATC
>DASTFK010000196.1:0-3181 GCA_035719945.1 Nitrospira sp. | reverse complement strand
TTCAAGCAAGGCGGTTGCTACATCTACACCCCCTTCAAACAAGGCAACCTCCCTTTCATCGAACGACTCCTTGATGATGCTGGCGGCTACTGCCGCAGTGGCCGGACACAGGTCGGTGAGCTTGACGATGCAGCAGTTTCCGGCCGCGATGGCTGCCGCCAGAGGGCCTATGACCAATCCGAGCGGAAAGTTCCAGGGGCCCAATATGAGGCAGACCCCTCTCGCCTCGTAGACGATTTTCGCCCTGTCGCTCTTGTTCAAGGACGGGACTACTTCGATCGGCTTCATCCATTCGTCGAGATTGCTGATATTCCTCTCGATATTGGCGATCACGTTCAGGAATTCGGTGACTCTTATTTCACTTTCAGGCTTGCGAGTGTCTTGTTTCACTGCCGCTAGAATGTCATCGCCGTGAGCTTCCACCGCCGATTTCAACTTCCGCAGCTTTTCTTTCCGTTGCTCAGCGGTAGTGGCTTTCATCTCCCACTGATGAGCTCGCTGTAAAGCAAAAATCCGCTCAACATCTGCGAATACACCTTGAGTTTTCTGCCTGGCAGGAGTGGACACAGTATTTCCTCCATTCAATGAGCGTCGCGCGGGAAATCGTCCCGGACATCGTCCGATCGCCCTTGGCGAAGGCCATGATGTAGCGAATTTCCTTGTTTGTCACAAATGGATAGGAGATCCAAACTCCCTTTTCCAGGTGCGTCGAGCGACACGCCCATCGTGCCTCGCACGGTGTTTCCAGGTTTTCAGACCCGGCCACTCGGTCGACCCGATTCCCGGAAGTCCGATGGTCGCCGATTTCCGCCCCCGGCACCCACCGATGGTCCGCGGGTGATGCCGGAAAACTGATGCGCTTCAACGCGGTGGGCAAGCAAGCCGAACGCCGGGCAGCTACCGCGGCCGGGGAAGCTGGCCACTCACTTGTTCGAATGGCTCCCATTCCAGCCTCGGCGATTTGTCCGAGGTCGAGTGAAACGCCACACTGCCGGGCGCGGGATGCCGCGACCGGCCATTGCAGAGCTGCGTATGAATTTATCTGTTGTATGCGAGTACTGAAGGTTCTCTTGATTGTTGCCTCCCTGGCGTGCTCTGCGTGTGGAACGACGGGAGGCGCCCTCGAGGAACCGGAGCCGGTTCTCGCCGTAGAAGAACCTTCCCTGTCTCAGGAGACCCCAGAAAGTCCGAAGGATACGGAGGGAGTCGAAGGAGAAGTCCCGCTGGTCGTCGCCGAGTCAGAGCGTCCCGAGACCGTCACTTCCGGCAACGCGCTCGAAGAGGTCGTTGTACAGGCCCCGCGCGGTCGTCACGAACTGATCCTGGATCTCGTGTCCGTGGCCCAATCTCTGCTTCGTGATGTGGAGCTTGAGTATTTCTTCACGGGAAAGGGGAAACGGCAGGTGCTTCGCGGGCGCCCCGTCGCGTTCGCCCTGTGGAGCGATGCGAAGCAGGAATGGTCGATCGTGCACATCGAAATTCCCCGACCCCCGATCAAATGGAAGCCGGGGAGAAAGCCTTTGCCATTCATCGTGCGTACACCAGGAGTGACGGCACGTCACGTGAGGGGCACCGGTGCCGAACGGTTGATGTTCGCCTTCTCCAAGGACGGAGAGCCGCTGAAGGTCTATGGCAGGAAGTTCCCGGTTTTCGACAGCGCCCTTCTCGCGAAGAAGAAATGGAGAGCCGTCGTCGAGACCGCGACGCCCATCGTCTATCTTCCATCCAACGAAGACACCCTCGATCCGCTGTTTGTCAGTGGCGGGAAGGAATTCCTTCTTGGCACGGCGCAGCAGGCGATCGAGCAGTTACGTGTCGCGAAGGCTCCCAGCATCGCCTTTCCCGGAGAGCTCCTCGCGGACGTCGCACCCGCCTCAGTCATCACGACGCTTGCTGTCATCGAACAGACGGACGACGCCGACTTTTTGGCAAGTAGCACCGCTGCCTTCGATGACGTGTTGAGCCACTACGGTCTGAAACGGGAGGAGGCGTACCGGTACAGTGTCTCCAGCGCTAAAGCCCTCGGCCCCATGCAGTTCACAAACAGGAAGGGGAACGGCACCTACGCGTTGGTCGTCAGGCTCTGCCCTGCGGCGAAGCTCGACCCGAACTTCGAGCGCGGCGCCACGAATCTACTCAATGCCATGAAGGCCGCAATCTGCCTTTTCGACATCGAGCTGGCTCAGATGCGATCCGAGATCCGCCTCGCGTATCCCAACAACCAGGAGGTGCTCGGCATCTTCCCGGTCGCCGCGTACAACGGTGGACCCAGGAATGTCACCAAGCTCTACGGCGTCATGAGAAGGATGCGTGTGAAACCCGAGGACCTGCGCGCCCCCGGGGCGCAGCCGCCGGGAAAGCGAGTGACCTGTCCGTGTCTTTGGAAGGAGGACGCTGGCGGCGTCCGCCCCGTGACGATTCCGAAGTACAACAACGAGAATCGGTGGTACATCGAAAAGTACCAGACCATCCTTGGAATGTTCGATCGAGAGGACGAGCCGCAGATCGCCCCCCGAAACTGATGGCCGGCGTTCACGAGACTCGAAAGCCGTCTATCGGTTCTCCTGTATGTAGATTGCGCGCTCGTGAGAGAACGCTTTGAACCCGAAGACCCCATGATAACTGCCCATGCCGCTTTGATTGACGCCACCGAAAGGCAACTGGTTCTCCAGATAGTGAGAAAAGACCCCGTTTATTGTTACGCCGCCCGATGAGGTTCTGCTGAGTACTCTGTCGATGTTGTCTTGATTGTTGCTGTAAATGTAGAGCGCCAAAGGCTTGCCACGGCCCGAGATGTATTCGATGACATCATCGATCCTCTTGTAACTCAGGACAGGCACGACTGGCCCGAAGACTTCCTCCTGCATAATCAGCATGTCAGGAGTTACGTCCGTGAGCATCGTTGGATGGATCGTGCGGTCGCCTTCTTCCAGAGTGCCGCCGACAGCAACCTTGGCGCCCTTATCAACGGCATCATCGAAGAGTTTCTTGATTCGGGCGAAATTCTGATCAGTGACTATCTGGGCGATATTTTCCTTCTTAATGCTCCCGTCGTCCCGGTAGAGGTTCTGCCTTACCTTGGCTCGAAACTCCTCAATCAAGCCATCCTTCTGCTGTTCCTTGATGAATACATAGTCGGGGCAGATACAGGCTTGCCCCCCGTTGAATTGCTTGGCTGCCG
>DASTFK010000195.1:0-3399 GCA_035719945.1 Nitrospira sp. | reverse complement strand
GATGAAGGTCAAACTCTAATGGCCTGACCCTCGCGCCACCGTTCGGGATGCCGAACCATTCCGACCAGGGAGAAACCTGCCGGGAGGTTCTCGGAGTGCTCGTGGCGAGGCGTGCAGCTGACGGTAGTAGCGGAGCACTTTCCTCACATACTGACGCGTCTCTCTGAGTTGTGGCACCCGACCATCTTTGACGCGATGCACACCGGCGTTGTACGCAGCCAGCGCGAGCGGAAGATCCCCTTGATAGAGGTTCAACAGGTGGCGGAGCTGCCTGGCGCCGCCGCGGATGTTTTCGACGGAATCATATACATTGGCCACCCGCAAGGTTGCTGCCGTGTCGGGAGTCAGTTGCATGAGCCCGATGGCTCCCTTCCTCGAGACGACGTGTTGACGAAAATCCGACTCGACCTTGATCACGGCGTGCAACAACGCGGGATCAAGACGGTAACGTTTCGCATAAAAGGTGATTGCCCGTCGAATGTCTTGCTTCGAGTAATGCAGACGATTTTCGGAATCGGAAATCGTCGTGACCGGAGCCAGGACAACCATCAGCACGGCCATGAGGCCAATGCCGCTGCTGCGAGCCGCTCTTCGAAAGACAGCGTTGTCCCACCAGTCCATCCCTCATGAAACAGTCAACATCCATGCCGAGATCGGTATCATGCAACTCCGCGAAACATTAGGTAAATGTCCATCTCGACATGTGCAATTAGCTGCACAGGACTGTGCCACGGGCGTCTCCTTTTTGAGGCAGTCGGCTGAGGAATCCTCACCCCTTATGACTTGCCCCACAGGGTTTCGAGACGCTGCGCGCGGCCACAGGTGAATTTGTAGTATTTGTAACGGATGGGATTTTTCTTGTAGAAATCCTGATGATACTCCTCGGCCGGGTAGAATTCCGACGCGGCTGTCAATTGGGTGACGATCGGCGTTGAAAACCGCTTGGACTGTTCGATCGCCCGCTTCGACTCCTCCGCTGCCCGCTTCTCCTCTTCCGTCTGAAAGAAAATCGCCGCCCGGTACTGATTCCCGTGATCGCAGAACTGCGCGTCGGGGGTCACAGGGTCGACGTTGCGCCAGAAGGCTTCCAGCAACTGGGGATACGTCACTTTCGCTGGGTCGTAGCGCACCTCGACCGATTCGGCATGTCCCGTCTGTCCTGCCGAGACTTGTTCGTAACTGGGATTTTTGACCGTGCCTCCCATGTATCCCGACACGACCTCAAGCACACCATCCACCTTCTCAAAGGCTTCCTCCATGCACCAAAAGCAACCACCGGCAAAATAGGCCTTGGCCACCGGGGCTGTTCCGGATGTGGGCGGTTGGGCCAAAGCGAAGTGTGTGGCTGCTATTGCAATGCCTGACAGTATGAGGGTCATCGCCCATCGCGGGGCCATCATGGTTGTCCTCCTTCGGCGATACTCCGTCGAGCACCTCCTACACCTCTACGGTCGTTCTCTGCCGGTGGATGGCTGCAAACGTCAACAGCCCTCCCATGGTTCAGGCGCCTGCATGTTCGAGCCCTTGCCGTGCTCAACACGTTTCAAGATGGCGTTGATCGCATCCTCCGGTGTCTGCACACTGGACACGAGCCGACCGCCTAGGTTTTTGAAAAATTTTTCTTCGGTGGGCGTTGCGCCGAGCAGCACCACTTCTTTTCCGGCCTTGAGCGCCAACGCCACTTCCGACACGGTACCTGACCCCCCTAAGCCGCAGGCGACGATCACCTGACTCGAAAGGACGCAGACGTTGTTTCTCGCGTTGCCCATTTCCGTGATGACCGCCACATCCACATACTTGGAAATCCTGTCCCTGGTCGTCGGCAGCACTCCAACCGTCAAACTGCGAGGGACCTTCTTGGCTCCCTGATTCGCCGCATGCATGACGCCCACATCGCGGCCGCCCGTGAGTAAGACCCATTCACGTCTGGCAATGAGTTCTCCGAGCGCACGCGCATTTTCCACATCTTTTCTTCTGGCCTTGGCAGGCCCCATGACTCCAACGACGAATCGCACCCTGTTGCCCCCGTGGCTGAACGCGGGAAGATTGTAGCCGGTTTTATGCGGCGTTTGTCAAAAACAGGCCCGTACGAGCGGATGGACGCGAGGTGATGAGGAGGGTAACGGCCTAGAATCGTGAGGCGGAAAGGGTGACGTCGGCATGGGCCCAGGCTTTTGCGAACCGATCAGAGACCTCGGCGGCGTCGGCATCCTTTCGCTGAACCTTCAGGCTTTGGAGCAAGCCAAACAGTCCCCACCCATTTTCCGGATACCATCTCAGGTCGGCCCGGTACTCGGCTTCAGCCTCCGGCGCACGACCGGCGAGCAGCAAGACAGGGCCAAGGTAATGCCGAACGGGAAGCGCCCAATGCGGCGGTTCAGCGCCCTGCAACGAGTCCTCGATCTTCGTCGCCTCTCGCAACGTCTTGACGGCCTCATCGTGGCGGCGGCGCTGAGCAGCAATTTGACCGGCCAGCAGGCGCTCGGCGATTTTCAAAAGGTCGCGCTCGAGCTTGTCCTGCTGGTTCTTGCTTCGTCTGAACTGTTTTGTGAGCGTCAGCAGCGCCTGCCGCTCACCCTCCGCGCCCGGTAAGCGACCGGTCGCAACCAAGGCCATCCCACGGCCCAGTCGCCAGGTGCCCTCGAGGAGACGCAGGCCCTTCGCAGGCGGAGGTTCCCGCAACAGATCTTCCCATTGGCCGAAACGGATCCGGGTGAACAGTTTCGTCGTGAGATAGGCTTCTTTGCTGCGGTTCCCTTTGGCTTCTTCGTCCGAAATGGTGGAAACGAGCGAGGTCGCCGCCTTCAAGGCTTCTGCGCTGCGTCCTTCCATCATGAGCGAAGACCATAAAAAATGGAGATTGTGACTGTAATACCCGTCGGCATAATCGCCGGTCAAATGCGCATCGGCCAGATACCGTTCATCGGCATGGGCCGCTTCGGCATTGCGCTCAGACGACTGGTGATACATCCCGACGCGAGCGTAGATATGCGCCGGCATATGGACCAAGTGGCCCGCGCCGGGCATGAGCCCCGGTAGGCGATCGGCACAAGCCAGCGCGCGCTGCGGTTCACGCGAGGCTTCGACGGCGTGAATATAGTAATGACAGGCGCCGGGATGGTCTGGCTGCTTCTCGATGACCGCCTCGAGCGTCGAGACGATTTCTTGGGTCCCGGGCTTCGGTGTCCCCTCTGCGGTCCAGAAGTCCCAAGGCCGAAGATCCATCATGGCCTCGGCGAACAGCACGCCGGCGTCCGCGTCATCGGGAAAGGTCTTCCACACCGACCGCATCGCGTCCGCGTAGGCCTTGTCCAAGGCGGCGCGCGACGCGCGAGGGGAACCGAGATAGCGCTTCGCTAAGGCCTCGATGTAGGCGCGCTCGGCCGCAGTCGCGGTGGA
>DASTFK010000194.1:0-6885 GCA_035719945.1 Nitrospira sp. | reverse complement strand
ACGTGGCCAGGGTGGTCTGGCGCTTCTTGTCCCTGGTTTCCTCGAGCAGAACGCGGCGGGAGACGACCACGTTGCCGCGGCGGTGGTTAATCTTGATGATTTTCATCGGAAACGTGCGCCCGACCAAGCCGTCGAGATCGCGCACGGGATGCAGATCAATTTGCGATCCGGGCAGGAACGCCTTGACGCCGATGTCCACCATCATGCCACCCTTGATCCGGGAGACGACCTTGCCGTCGATGCTCTTCTCTTCCTTGTACAGCTTTTCCAATTCTTCCCAAATTTTCATCTTGTCGGCTTTTTCTTTGGAAAGAATCAGATTGCCGTCGGCGTCCTCGCATTCCTCGATATAGACTTGAATGCGGTCGCCGATCTTCAGCTGCTGCAGATCGTCATTGGAGAATTGATCGCTCGGGATCATCCCTTCGGACTTGTAGCCGATGTCGACGACGACTTTATCTTTGGTTAATGCGACGACCCGGCCTTCTGTGATGGTACCCTCTTCGAGGTTTTTGAAAGTTTCCTCGTACAGGGCGGCCAAGGCCTCGCGATCCAACTGCGGCTCACTCGATTTCGAAACCATACTCATGGCAACTGTCCTACTCTTCCGACGTCCGTCGGGTGCTGATGATAAACGAACACCGGGGCTCACTCAGCGTTGCGAGCACCGGCACTGACGTGATGCGGCGGCGGGGCAACCCCGCCCAATGCGGCAATCCGCTCCATCACGATTCGACTCACTTCCTGATAAAACGCTTTCGTCTGCGTATTCTCCCCGGGAAAAGACAGCGGTGGTCCGAACGACACCGAGACGGGATGAAACCGCGGCCGCTTAGCACCGGTCGGCAAGACGTCAAACGTACCTTTGAGATAGGCCGGCACCACAGGACAACCCGTCTGCGCCACAATCATGCCAAGACCCGCCTTGGCGTTCCGCAACCGCCCGTCCAGGGTGCGGCCTCCCTCAGGGAAAATCACCACGACCTTTCCGGCCTTGATCAATGCAATCGCTCGATCGAGGGCCTTGCGATCCAGCCGGCCGAGCTTGAGCGGGATCCACCCCAGCCACTGCAGGATTTCTTTTACACCAGGCACAAACAAGTCACTCCGACCCAGGTACCATGCCCGCCTGAACATTCCGCATCCCAGCAACGGAATGTCGAAGTAACTTGCATGGTTGGCCGCCACCAGCAAGCCGCCCTGCTTCGGCACGGAACCAACGACGCGAAACCCGAAGAACAGCCGCGCCACCGTGCGTGCGAGCACCCAGAGAATCGCGTACGCGACCGAACTCACAACTTGGCCGTCACCACAGCCAACATCCTGTTGACGACCTCATCGGCCGACAAACTCGACGTATCGATATGCTGTGCGTCCTCGGCCGGGATCAGCGGCGCCATGGCTCGGGAGCGGTCGCGATCATCCCGCCCCGCCAGCTCCACGCTCGTCTGCTCGATGGCGCCTCGATGACCGGCCGCCACGAGTTCATGATGGCGACGTTGTGCCCGGACCGTCGGATCGGCCTCGAGAAAGAATTTGACCGGTGCCGACGGAAAGACCTTAGTGCCGACATCACGACCCTCGGCCACTACGGAACCCTTTTTGCCGATCTGTCGCTGGACCGGCAGAAGCCAAGCTCTGACAGCCGGAATTGCCGAGACCACGGATGCCGCTGCTGACACCGCCGGCGTCCGAAGTTCTTTGGTCACGTCCTTTCCATTCATGCAAACCGTCACATCGTTGCTCGTCACTTCCATCTGAAGTGACAGCTTCGGCAGCAGCGCCGCCACCGCCTCGGCATCCGCCGGCTCAACCCCGTGCCTCAGGACTCCCCAAGCCACCGCCCGGTACAGCGCCCCTGTGTCGAGGTACAAAAAGCCGAGCCGCGAAGCCAAGAGCTTCGCCACCGTGCTTTTGCCCACACCGGCCGGGCCGTCAATCGCCACAATCATGGCTTCGCATCCCTCTTCTGCGGCTCCGGTCTCAGTGACTGCCCCGTTATTCGTAACAAGGAAGCGCGAAAATCCGGGAACGATGTCTCGATGCAATCCGTGTCCTGCACGACCGATTCCCCGGGAGCCGTCAAAGCCGCAATGGCGAGAGACATCGCCACACGATGATCGCCATGACTGCGCCCGCTCGCTGATTGCAATCGCCCGTTTTCGCGAGAGCGCCCGAGGCCTTGAATGACCATTCCATCGGGTCTCTCGCTGATCCGGGCTCCTATGGCTCGCAGTTCAGCGGCCATCGTCGCAATCCGGTCACTTTCCTTCACGCGCAACTCGTCTGCTCCTGTGATCACGGTCTGCCCCTCGGCCACTGCGGCGGCCACGCAGAGGATGGGAAACTCATCGATGGTCTGAGGAATCAGATCCGCCCCGATTGTGACTCCGTGGAGCGGAGCAGATTTCACGCGAATGTCCGCCACCGGTTCGCCGGCTTCCTCCCGTCGGTTGAGCAACGCAATATCACCCCCCATGCGATCCAGGAGGTCGAGCAAACCTGTTCTCGTCGGGTTCACGCCGCCGCCCATAATCGTGACGTCAGAACCCGGAATGATGGTCGCCCCGACAATGAAAAAGGCGGCGGCGGAGAGGTCGCCCGGCACGGTCAGTTCAGGTGCAGCCGCCCACCCGACGGACGGTCGACCTTCGATGGTGACCGTGAGTTCATCGCGCCTCAGCGGTAATCCGAAAAACTCGAACAACCGCTCGGTATGATCCCGTGATCGCCGGGGCTCCGAGAGACGGGTCGTGCCTTCGGCAAACAGCGCCGCCAGCAGAAGCGAAGATTTCACCTGGGCACTGGCAACAGGCGAGGTATAGGCGATGGCACGAAGCGTTGTCCCGGTAACCGCCAAAGGAGCAAGCTCGCCGCCCTTTCGTCCAGCAATGGTCGCGCCCATCTCGCGAAGCGGTTTGACGATCCGTCCCATCGGACGACGCCGGATCGACGCGTCACCGGTGAGGACGGTGAAAAAATCCTGTCCGGCCAGCAGGCCGGTCAACAGACGGATGCCCGTGCCCGAGTTGCCGCAATCAATGATGCCTCCGGGCTCCGTGAGTCCCCACAAACCTTTCCCATGGACGTGTAGCTCATCGTGTGTTTCGTCGATTCTCACTCCGAGGGCCTGCAACGCGCGCATGGTATTGAGACAATCTTCTCCACGGCAATAGTGTTTGAGCGTGCCCTCGCCTTCGGCCAGTGCAGTGAGAATCAGCGCACGGTGGGTGATGGATTTGTCGCCGGGAACGGCAATCGTCCCACGGAGAGACTGTCCCGGTGTGATCGTTAACGTCGCCAACTGCGCCTCATCCTCTTTTCCAGCGTGTTCGCTGAGCCGTACCGCCGCCGCACATCACGCCCGAACGGGGAATTTTTCCCGTTCTTCTTTCGCCCGCTCCAGCATCTTCTCGATACCGGCGGCATCTCCGGTCTGAATCAACTGCCTCAATTCACCGAGTGATCGTTCATACGCGCGAATACCGGCCACGACATTCTCCCGATTCCAGAGAAAAATATCGCGCCACATTTCCGGCGAGCTCGCGGCGATCCGCGTCGTGTCACGCAATCCCCCTCCTGAGTGGCCGGCCAGGTCCAGTCCAGGCACACCCATCCGGATCTCGATGAGCGCGGTCATCAGGGCGAATGCCGCCGCGTGCGGCAAGTGACTGACGGCTCCCAAAATCTTGTCGTGCAGTTGGGGATCCATCGTGAGCACGACCGCCCCCGCCTCCTGCCAAAGGGCCTGGACCAGTTCGAGCGCCTGCGGGTTCGTCTGCTGAGTCGGCGTCAAAATGCAGCGTCTCCCGGTGAAGAGGTCTTCGGATCCCGCCGCCGCACCCGTCTTTTCCTTCCCGGCGATAGGATGCCCACCGACGAAATGCACGCCGGCCGGCATCTGGCGTTCCGACCGTTCGACCAACTCTCCTTTGACGCTGCCGACGTCGGTGACAATAGCGCCAGGCCGCAAACAGGAGGCCCACTCCTGCAAATGCCGTTCATATGTATCGACCGGCGTCGCGAGAATGACGAGGTCGGCGTCTTTCACCGCCTCTTTCGAATCCACAACGTACCGATCGATCGCGCCGACGTTGACCGCTGTCTTCAGATTTTCAATGCGCCGTCCGACTCCCACGACGCTGGACGCCAATTGTTTTCGGCGCAGGATCATGCCCAGGGAACCACCGATCAATCCGACCCCGATAATGACCGCCTGGTTGAAGTGCACTTTCATCACACTTCTCTTCCGACCGCGTGGGCGATCTTGCGCATATCGTGCATCAATTCTTTGAACTTGCTCGGCTTGATCGACTCCTCGCCGTCGCACAGCGCGCACTCAGGGTTCGAATGGACTTCGATGAGGATGCCGTCGGCTCCTGCCGCCACGGCCGCCTTGGACATCGGCGCAACCAGATTCCACTTTCCGGTGGCATGGCTCGGATCCACGATCACGGGCAGGTGCGACAACTCCTTCAACGTCGGAATTGCGGCAAGATCGAGGGTGTTACGGTATTGCGTTTCGAAGGTCCGGATGCCGCGTTCACAGAGCATGACGTTGCGGTTTCCACGGGACATGATGTATTCGGCCGACAAGAGAAACTCCTTGATCGTGGCCGAAAGCCCCCGCTTCAACAACACCGGCTTGTCGTAGGCACCGACCTCCTTCAACAGTTCGAAATTTTGCATGTTGCGGGCACCGATTTGGATGATGTCGGCCTTCTCGAGAAAGAGCTCGATATCGCGAGTGTCGAGGATTTCGCTGACAACCGGCAGGCCTGTCTGTTTTCTGGCCTCGGCCAGATAATCCAAGCCCTCGCGGCCCAAGCCTTGGAACGAATATGGCGACGTGCGCGGCTTATAGGCGCCGCCGCGCAGGATGCTGGCTCCGGCGGCCTTCACCTCATGCGCAATGCCGACGGTCAGCTCCAGCCGTTCTACGGCACAGGGGCCGGCCATGATGGCCAGACGGTTGGCGCCGATCTTCACCCCGCCCACGTCGATGATGGTCCCTTCCTTCTTGAACTCCCGGCTGACCAACTTCCAGGGAGCCAAAATGGGCAGGACGCTCTCCACTCCGGGCAATGCCGTGAGCGGCTGGTTTTGAAGGATGCGGTCGTCTCCGATGACGCCGATGATCGTCCGTTCCTGTCCTGTCGAGAGCTGCGATTTCAATCCCAGTTCCCGAAGCCGATCCACGATGTGATCGACTTCCCGCTCGGATGCATCCGGTCTCAACACGATGATCATGATGTCCTCGCCTTGGTTCAGCCCGCCTGGAACACTTGCCCGAGTGCCGCCAGGAACGTCTTATTTTCTTCTGTCTGTCCGATCGTCACACGGATCATGCGCCCTTCGATATGACGAACGATGACGCCCAGCCGCAAGAGTGCGTCAAAGACGCGACGGCCGTCACGCCCCACGTCAAAATACACAAAATTGGTTTCGCTCGCGATCGGCGCCAACCCGAGCGTCCGTAATCCGTTGACGACCTGAGCCATCCCCGTCTGATTCACTGCACGGCTGTTCGCCACGTGCTCATCGTCGTCCAACGCCGCCAGTGCTGCGCGCTGGGCCAAGCTATTGGCGTTGAACGGCGGCCTAACGCGGTTCAAAAAGTTCGCGATTTCAGGAGTGGTCACCCCATAACCGATGCGCAAACCGGCCAACCCATAAATTTTTGAAAACGTTCTCAAGACAATGGCATTTCGTCCTCGTTTCACATAGGCCATGGAATCCGGGAACTCCGAACTGCGGACATATTCGAAGTAGGCCTCGTCGAAGACGATCACGACATGCTCCGGAACCCTCACGAGCAGCCTGGTCACCTCATCGGCCGACACCATGGTACCTGTCGGGTTGTTGGGATTACAGAGAAACAGGAGCCGCGTCCGCTCCGTAATGGCAGCGGCCATCGCCATGACATCATGGCGCCACTGTACCAGAGGGATGAGCACGGCCTTCCCATGCGCGGCCATGACTTCCATCTTGTAAATGACGAACGTCTGATCGGCCATGACCGCTTCGTCCCCAGGCGACAGAAATGTGCGGGCCAGGAGGCCAAGGATTTCGTCGGAGCCATTGCCAAGAATGACCTGCTCCGCCGACACCTTCCAACGGTCGGCAATAGCCTGCCGCAGCCGGAAGGCCCCGCCGTCCGGATACCGGTGCAGTGTCGCGACCCCTTCATTGATCACGGCCATGGCTTTCGGCGACGGCCCCAATGGGTTTTCATTCGACGCCAGCTTGATCACGCGTGTGAGGCCCAACTCACGCTGCAGCTCCTCCACCGGTTTCCCAGGCACATAAGGGCTCAAGGCGGCAATATCGGGATGAACGTGAAGCGTCATGGGTTTAACTGTGGGCCGGATAGGAGCCGAGCACATTCATAAAGAGACAGCGCCCGGTGATTTCCTCGACGGCCTTTTTGACTCGTTCCTCTTCAATATGGCCTTCGACGTCCACAAAAAATATGTACTCCCACGCCTTGCGTCTGGAGGGGCGCGACTCGATCTTGGTCATGCTCAACCCGTGGGAGGCGAAGGGGCGCAACAAATCGTATAGCGCACCGACCTTGTCCTTGATCGACAACATGAGTGACGTCTTGTCTTTGCCGGTGCGTTGCGGAGGCTTCTGTGACAAGACAAGGAACCGGGTGAAGTTGTTGAGATTGTCCTCGATCCGCGACTTGATGACCTTCAATCCGTATAACTGTGCGGCCAGTTCTGAGGCGATAGCGGCGATGGACGGGTCGTCGAGGCACATCTCGGCTGCGCGGGCCGTGCTGGCGACTTCAGAGACCGGGACGTGAGGCATGTTGGTTTCCAACCAATTGCGGCATTGGGCGATCGCATGGGGATGAGAGCAAATCTTTTTGATTTCTTC
>DASTFK010000193.1:0-4294 GCA_035719945.1 Nitrospira sp. | reverse complement strand
GGCATCGCATAGTATCGTCCGACGCTGAACTGTCAGGCAGTAGGAAATATACTACGACGAGCTTGATTATACTATTTGCGAGCCAGTCAGCGGCCCACTCGTAAGGTCCCTAGCAAACACCATCTTAAGTTCGTCACAAGTACCTTCCCAAAAGGGTGGGGATCGTCCTACTTTAACGCCACTCCACAGTTCCGAATCCTGTTTCTCCGAGGAACACGTACATTAAGCTTACCATTCCGACTGTTTGATTCTTATATTCGATATTGGAGTAACTTGCGTCCCGATGCGAATGGGAATAGCGCAGTGCCACTCCGTGACGGTCGTAAACTCGTACCGTCAGAGACGAGTCGCCACGAAAAATATTCTCCCATCCATGTTCTGAGGAAAACACATTGCTGACATAATACTCACGTCCGGTGAGATCAATCATAACCCTCTCGCCAAACATGAAGCGAAGAGAGAGCAAGCCATGAGGCGTCAACCCATAGTGATAGTCACGTTCACCCGTTTGCTCGATACTGCCAGCTGCTCCATAGCCTGCCCCAGCGAGGGCCGTCCCTTGGAGTGCCACAGTCTTCGATAACCACGTTTGCCAGGTTGTTCCTAGCGACAGGGCAGTATTCGATACACGGAATACTTGAGGGGAGATATAGTCGTAATTTCCATAGAGTCCCCATATCCCTCGTGTGGATTCTCCTGACGCATAGGTTGACCCCAGAAGCAGCCCCCTCGTGTTGACGCTTTCCAATACATTGGCGGTGACCGCTGTGATATGAAAGTCAAAATAATCGAACGGGCGCCTGTAACTGTAGCCTGGCTTGCCAGGGAGCCCGTAACTGAATGTGAAGTCTGCCACCGCTCCAGTCTCTTCGACCGCTGATGAGACGTTCCTGCTGCTCGATGAGATCGTTCCGCCGGCCTGCAAGCGCACGAAGGTGGCGGGCTTGTAGCTTGGGAATACGGTGTCGAACTTGTCGCCGAAGACCAGGCGATTGAATCCCGTCGGTGGTGAGATGACTGCTGCGCCGAGATCTCGCCAGAAACCGGGCTTTCCCTCGCTGTCCTCGAGCAACAGGCTGGCCATCCGGAAGAAAGGCTCACCCAAAAAAGTGCCTCCTATCGGCGTCGTAATCATGTCATTAATGGAAGGATTCGTCGTCTCGCCCGCTATTTCCCAGATAAAACTCCCGGCGACGCTGTAGAGGAATGATTCCCAGAAGTTCAGCCCGGACGATCTGGCGATGCCGTAATAGATGCTTCCCCCATAGGGATGAAGGAACTGATTGACCTTGAATTGATCATTATCGATGACCCACTTCGAATCGGTGAGATTTTTCCAGATCGTGTCTCCGTTCGTTTGGTAATCGGATTTCGGCTCGACAAAATTGCGGTCGAAGAGATTGAGCAAGAATTCGTACAGCAAAATCTCGCCGGCAGGAAGGAAGTAACTTCGGCCCGCCCCGGTCTCCCAATCAAGCTTTGCGTTCTGCCAGTCCCGAGCTAGACGAACAACTGTGTGGGGTTCGTCTTTCTTGGTAGAGGAGGTGTCAGAGGGCAACGGCTCGAAGGGTGATGGCGGGCCTTGTACAGGTGCAGCAGCAGGGGAAGACTCTGCGGCATGACCTTGGACGGCGAGCGCAATAAAAAGGAGCACCAGAAGAAACATCCGTTGCACTGTCCTGATTGTCCGGCAAGGCTGACAGGTGAGCGGTCTCGTCCCTTGAGCATCGTGTAGGTCATGCGGCGGCACGCTAACAAATCGCAGGTCAAATACATGACATTTAGGTTTTGACACTGGACCTGTAACTTTTGACAGTTCCCTCATAAAAACCTAGAGGTCGCTTCTAGGCAACTTCGGCTCTAACTTCTCCAGCGATCAATACAAAGTTCTCCCGTTTGTTTGTTCAGTCATCGTTCCGTGTTCCAGCGTAACGTGGCATCACACTCATTCTAGCCGATTCCGCTCTGGCATCCCCCGCCTCTTTACATGCTTCTTCCCATCGCCCGGAGAGCATCTTCGGATTTCCCACCGGGACATCGCGGTCGATCTTGTTAGATGGAGATGGGTCTCGCGATCTGCTGTTCGGAGTTCTCCAATATCGAATTCGACACCAGCAATAGGATCGGATCCGATGCATCGAGGATCGGATGCGATTCACAACAACGCATGTACTAGATCTTGGTTCTGCATAATTCACTGTGTTTTCCATTCATTTCGCTCGCACGCTCGTAGGTACGTGTGATGCAGTCATTTGTATCCGTAAGAAGAGTATCAAGCGGTTTTCCTAGAGGATCGGGAATTCACAACAAAGTAGACCGACCCTATTGGCGTGAGAGAAAGGTCTGCGCTCAACGAAAGGAGGCGAACCATGAATCATTGAATATGTTGATCGCGCCCGAGTGAGACTGGGTAAGCAAGTCACGCGTGGAGGCCCTTAAATGACGAGGGCAGCCTTTTGTTAACACGGAGGGATGAATCATGAGATATCTAAGTGGCATAGGTGCAACGATCGCGCTCTTGGCGTTTGCCGTTCCAACTGGGGCGGAGACCTTGACCCAAGGGTCCACCGGATCGGGTCACCCTCAAATGATCAAGTCACAGAGTACGGAACCAGATGCTGAAGTGATTATGAAGGATAAGACGTTCCGCATCAGCAAAGGAGAAACTGCGAAAGGATTTATGCTCTTGGCTGGTGCACGCGCCGATATCGTCCTTAAGAACGAAGATACCGTGGCACATGAGTTCGTGTCCTCAATGCTTTTCAACGTCCCATTTCGGCTCGATGGTAACGGTGCGTTTATAAAGCTACCGACGGCGGCGGGGGTGCGCGTTGATCCCGGAAATGTTGTCCGGTTGACTTTCGATGTCCCTCAGGACTCGAAAGAGTTTCAAAATCTCTACGAGGTATTCTGGTGCAACGTCCACGGGAAGCAGCACGGCGACAAAATGCGCGGAGAGGTGTTGATCGTCGAGCAAAGGGGTGAGATTGGAGGAGGTTGACGGCAAAGCGAACGCTCGAACCAGTGCCTGCTTGGCCGAGGGGAGTTGTGTATGGTTCATGGGTTGTCTCAGATAACACGCTCATTGCGAGGGGCAAGAAACGAATCCAGAAGCGCTGGGGCGTGCTCCCTTTTTGTGCAGTTCATGGTCCTGGCTCTTGTGCTAGCTGGTGGAGCATGCGTCGCTCTCGCCCAAGCTGAGGAGCCTGAGTATGAGCCCGACGTGATTCTGGTCATCAAGGAGAAGGCCTTCCACATGGTCAAGGGGAAGTCCGCGGGGGAAAATTCGCTGCATCCGGCCTTCTCCTTGACCGCTGGTGAGGATATCATCCTGGAGTTGCGCAATGAGGATAGTCTGCCCCATGAGTTCGTCTCCCCCTTGTTCGCGAAGGTGGAATTCCAATTCTGGGGCAAAGCGACGCTGGTCTACACTTATACGGCCAATGGAATACGTATCGATCCAGGGGAGAGGGTAGCTCTTCGCTTTGAGCTGCCGAAGGACTTCAGTGGGGATTTGTTTAAATTTTGGTGCAACGTTCATGGAAAGCTACACGGCGACGTCCTGCAAGGGGAAATGTTCATCGTGAAGCCCAAGCATGGGTGACCGGGAAGGGGGAAGGCTCAGATGAAATCGATGACCAGGTTGGCGGTGATGTTCGCCACAACGGTAGTTGCCACTGTGGCTGGGACAACCCTCATTTTCCCCTCTGGCAGGATTTTGGCACATGACGGAGCCCCCGATATCCACCAGGGCGCTCATTCGTCAGCCCATCCGCCCGCTGTCGATGTCGAGATCATCATTCGGGAGGGAGGGCATCCCATTCTCAAGGGACAACAAGCGCACGGACAAGTCCTTACGTTGGTGGCGGGCGAATCTATCGTCCTTGCGCTCCGGAATGAAGATATCGGTCCTCGTGAATTCATTTCTCCTCTCTTCACTAGGACAGAGATACATTTTGTGGGACGCGCAACAGGAATGTTTCGGAAAGACGCGGCTGGCTTTCGGTTGAATCCTGGGGATACCTTGACCTTGCAGTTTATGGCGCCCTACAGCGGATTTCACAGAATGTATGATCTGATCTGGTGTGGCCATGACGGGAAGCCCGGCACAGAGGTGCAGGAACTGCTGATTGTCATGACCGAAGAGAAGAAGTAACGGCGCTGGAAGCGGGACAGTATGGTCTTCAAGGGGGTCTGCCATGCGTGCAGCAGCTCGGAGCAGTGTCATCGTTTTCGGCCTCGCCCTGCTCCTTTCTGGAGAACTCATGGGTGAAGTGGCGCGCCCCGGAGTGCA
>DASTFK010000192.1:0-3240 GCA_035719945.1 Nitrospira sp. | reverse complement strand
ATGTATTCCAATGCTCAAGGTTTAGATTCACAATGCAATGGAACTCTGCAATCAACGGGCCATCCAGCGGATCCAGCTATTGATGTTTACCGGGAGGCTTTGCACTGTCTCGTGAAGGCCAAAGTCCCCTTTCTGGTCGGGGGTACCTTCGCTCTCGAAAGCTACACAGGACTCGTCCGGCGGACAAAAGATCTTGATCTGTTCGTCAATCCTGCCGACCGCCTACGGCTGATGCAACGGTTGTCGGACGCCGGCTTCCGCACGGAATGGCGGTTTCCTCATTGGCTCGGCAAAGCGAACAAAGACGATCGCAGCATTGACATCATCTACAGTTCGGGCAACGGTATCTGCACCGTGGATGAGGCGTGGTTCCGTTACGCGCTTCCAGCGGAGATTTTCGGAATCCCGGTCCGGGTGGTTCCGGCCGAGGAAATGCTCTGGTCCAAAGCGTTTGTGATGGAGCGTAATCGGTACGACGGCGGCGATATCGCGCATTTGCTGAGGGCTCGGGCTCACACCATGGATTGGGCGCGGCTTCTGTTCCGCTTCGGCACCTACTGGCGCGTGCTGTTCAGTCACGTAATTCTCTTTGGGTTCATCTATCCGGAGCAGCGGCTTCGCATACCCGACTGGTTCATGCATGAAATGATGCGGCGGATGAAACTGGACATGCAGTGTCTGCCGGCAGACCGTGAGGTGTGCCAGGGCACGTTGTTGTCCTGGTCGCAGTACCTCGCCGACCTGGAATACGGCGACTATCAGGATGCGCGTCACGCGCCTCGCGGGAAATTGACGTCGGGCGACACGCAGCACATGACTGACGTGCTTCAACGGGAAGAACGGGAGTGAAGGAGGCTGCCTGTATGCTGGACTCCCCTTATCTCACTCTCATCGGCCGGGTGCTCCTCGGCCTCATGTTCCTCGTCTCCGGCATTCACAAGATCGCCGATCCCCCCGGAACACAGCAATACATGATCATGATGGGTATGACGTGGATGACCACGTTGTTCTACGTCGGGGCGGTGGCCGTGGAAGTGGCCGGCTCCTTGTCCCTGCTGCTTGGATACCGTGCACGGGCGGTCGGCTGGCTGTTGTTTCTGTTCATGATTCCCACGACGCTTATCTTCCACACGAATTTTGGCGACCCGAACCAGATGATTCACTTTCTGAAAAACGTATCGATCATGGGCGGATTGCTGTACGTCGCCCGTTATGGCGCAGGCCGCTACAGCATGGATGCGGGACTGGAACGGACCGAGGCTGCTGGCGCACCTCCGCGGCCGTTGAGAAAAGTCGTGCATCAATAGGCAGAGGAAGGAGGCTCACGTGCAACCGTTAATCAGGGTCAGACGGAAGCGGAGTGCGCAGCGACAGACCCAATGACGGAGGTTCATCATGGAGGCACGCGCATCGCTGATTGTGATCCTTCTCCTGACGAGCGCCGGCTGTGCCGGTGGACAAGACGCAGCAGATTATGGAACGGCTTCTCCTCAGCGCGATGCCGCGGAGCAGGCAGCCGATTATCGCATGCACGCCAACTCGCTGCGCGAGATGGCCGACCGTCGGCAGCTGGAGGCGGATCTCTTGGCGCGTGAAGTCGGGCCCAACGTTCCCGCTGTCGAAAAAAAACGGCGGTTGGCCGAGGAACTTCGTGCGGCGGCGGTAGAAGCCGAAAACGATGCGCATGACGCCATGCCGCACGGAATGGTGCAATAGGAACCCACTCTCAGATCTCAAATTTCAGATTTCAAATTTGAGATGTGAGATGTGAGATTTGAAATTCGCGGGCGCGAAGCGCGCGCTGAAAAGGGAGGAGATCATGCCGACGACGATGGTGCAGGATCCCGCCAGAGCCAAGCAGCATTTCGAGGCCAAACTGGCGTTTACCACCGGTCCGGTGGAATTGGAGCGCATGATGAAAGAAGGCAACGTCAACATCGTGGACGTTCGCGCCGCCGAGGACTACGCCAAGGGCCATATCCCGGGAGCCGTCAATCTACCGAAGGAGCGCTGGTCAAGCCTCCAAGGTTTGCGCAAGGACCGGACGAATGTGGTCTACTGCTATTCCCTGGTGTGTCATCTCGCGGCGACTGCCGCCGTGCACTTCGCCGGGCAGGGATTTCCTGTCATGGAATTGGACGGAGGGTGGCGGTGGTGGAAGGATGACGGGTTTGACATCGAAACCTGAAAGAGATCAGCGCGCGTGCCCGCCATTCACTGCATATCCCCCCATACACGACTATGCGCTGGTCGGCGACTGCCGCACCGGCGCGCTTGTGTCCAGCCGCGGGTCGATTGACTGGCTGTGTCTGCCGCGCTTCGACAGTCCGTCGTGCTTCAATCGTTTGCTCGACTGGGAGCACGGCGGGTACTGTGAAGTGAATCCGACGTCCTTCTTCAGGACGAAACGCACCTACCAAGACCATACGGCGGTCCTCACCACCGAATTTGAAACCACCGACGGAAGGGCGCAGCTGACGGACCTGATGCCTGTCGCAGCGGACGGCGGGCAAGCCCCGATGCGATTCCCCCTGCGTCAAGTCCTGCGTCGCATTGAGGGATTGCACGGTACGGTGGAGTTCTCATTAAAGATCAAACTGCGTCCGGACGACGGACGGACGGTCCCGTCCTTTGTACAACGAGGGCGCGCCGGGTATTGCGCCGATTTCGGAGGACGGATGATCTTTGTCGCCGTGGATAGCCCAATGGAGATCAGTCGCGGTCTCCTGAGCGGCCGTGCGGTGGTTTCGCGAGGCGACAGGCTGACGTTGTGGTTGGTCTATACCGAGGAGGCGCCGGGCGTGTACCCGCAGTTGTTCGAAGCGGAGGAGGCGATTGCGGAAACGCAGGCCTATTGGACCGGTTGGTCGCGCAGTTGCCGGTATGAGGGAGCATGGCGGGACCAGGCCATCCGAAGCGCGATTACGCTGAAGCTGCTCAGTTATGCGCCATCAGGCGCCATTGTCGCCGCGCCGACAACCTCCCTGCCTGAACGGTTGGGCGGCGACCTCAATTGGGACTATCGCTATTGCTGGCTCCGCGACGCCTCCTTTACGGCCCATGCCTTTTTCCGTCTTGGCTTCGATGCGGAAGCCCTGGCGTTCACACAGTGGATGACGCATGCCACGACGTTGACCTATCCAGAATTGCAAGTCCTGTACACCCTGCATGGAGAGGCGTGGATCCCGGAACGGTCATGGCCCTTTCTCGAAGGATATCGGCGCTCACAACCGGTTCGGA
>DASTFK010000191.1:0-8852 GCA_035719945.1 Nitrospira sp. | reverse complement strand
CAGCCGTACGTACAGATCCTGGATCGGCCCGCCGGTTCCCTTCACCGTCATTAATCCGTTGCTCAGCGCCAGCCAACCGGTGGTTTTCCACGTCCGCCAATCGCGATCTTTTCCTTTGATGTCCAGCGAGAGTTCGAGATTGCCTGCTTCAAAGCCCCCTTTGGCGATCCACTCCGGGACCGTCGACAACGAGACCGTGCCGGTCGCGAGGGCGGCGTCGATAAGGAACTTGTCGCCGAGTTGGAGTCTCCCGTTGATGGGCAGGCGGAGCGGCGGCGCAGAGAGTTCCACCCGGCTCAACGTCACCGTCTTGGCCTGAAGAATATCGCCTTCGAACGCGATCGTCACCGGCGCGCCAGTTGGTTTCTCAAGGACATTGGGAATGTTGACCCTGGACTCCGTCAATCCGACTTCTCCGCGCAAATGCGGCGTGCTCGTGGCACCTGTGACCACGACGATGGCGCTGGCTAATCCTTCTATCGCGCCCTGGGGCAACGCTTTGGTCGGCAGGAGCTCCGTCATATGCACGGCGTCTCCACTGACGCGAACCGCCAGGTCGCGAAAGCCGCTCCCGCTGCCGCCGGTGATGCCGCCTTGCACCTGGACGGTCAGATCGCCGAGATGCGCCGTCACCTGATCGAACTGGGTCTCCCCTTCGGCCAAGACAAAGCGGCCTTGCAGCGCCGTCAACCGCTCGGGCAAAAACGCATTCGTCAGGTTGACGTGCTGCGCCTTAATTTCGCCGCCGGCGAAGGTCACCGCGGTCGGCGGGCCGACCAGGCGAAAGACCGGCATGGCCATGCCTTCGACGTCTCGCGAGGACGCCAGCACACGGGACAACAGCTCGGACTTGACCGTCGTGGCAAGAAACTGCAGGAGATCGGCCGCCGCCATCGTGCCGCTGATTTCCATCTCCACCCATGGGCCTTGCTCGAGAAATGAGAGCTGGCCTTTGCTGTCCGTCATGTGAATCGTCCCATACAGCCCGCTCAGCTTGGACATACGAATTCTTCCCGCTTCCACGATGATCTGCGCGTCCAGGTCCTTCGCAGGCACGCGGCTCTGACCGAGCAGGGCCTCTCCCTTTTGCAAGTGGAACTCTCCCGTGACCGCCAGTTGGGGACCACCCACAGAGGAGCCGGTCACGGTGGCTGATACCACTTCGACGACGCCCTTGATCTGGCGTTCTTCCATAATTGAGGGGAGTTGCGGATGGATCCAGGCCGGTGGAATTTTTGAGACCAAGTCGCCGATCTGGATCGGAGAAGACGAGAACGTTACGGCAAAGGTCGGCTGAGGCGCGAGCAGTCCGGAGAGGCTGGCTTTACCGGTCACGACAAGCTGGTCCATGTTGCCGGTCAGATCCGAAAGCACCACGTCGTAACCGGCGACGCCGGGAAAGATCTTGACGGAGCTGCGGGCGTTGACACGCCCCTGCAATGAGTCCGGGACCGGCCGCGGACCGAAGAAATCCGCTGCATCGCGGAGACTCAAATTGGCGGTCTCCACTAGCCCGTCAAATTGAATCGGAAAGGCAAACCGCTTGGCCTCCTCGATGACCAGCGTCTGCTGCTCGGCTTTCCGAAAGGTGCCCGACAAGGACAGCGCGGAAAGCCCCTGGGCGCTGTGGTGCGACGCGGAAAAATGCAGATCCGCCTGCCCGCGCTCGAGAAAAATCTCCAACGCGGCTTCAACGGACTGTAATTTCAGCGTCCGAGGGCCGTCTGGCCGTGCTTCATCGATGATGATGACCGTTCCGTTCACGAGGGTCGCCTCTCGAATGCGGAAGATTCGAGTCAGCATCTGCAGCGCTTCCTCATCGCTGGCTGGAATGGGCCCGTCTCGATCCTGCAGGTTCCAATGCCCCGAACGGTCCCGGCGCAGCGTCAGCATCGGCTCTTCAATGAGGAGCCGTTTTCCGACCACCTGTTTCCGCAACAACGGCACAAGGCGCAGCACGAGATCCAGTTTCTTCGCCGACAGCAGCACCCCTTCCTGGTCGCGGTCATGGATGACGATCTGCGTCATCTCGAGACGGATCGTGGGAAACAGCACGAGCTTGACGCGATGGACATCGATCTTGCGACCGAGGTTCTGCTCGAGCTGGTGAAGAAAAAAGTCTTTGAGATAGTCTTCACCGGTCAGGTACGGAGAAAACCAGAGGAAGGCGACGCCGCCGATCACCAGCAGCGCGATAAGGGCGACGACCACTCGTGTTAGGGACACCTCAACATCTCCACTGTGAGCCACCGACAGGCATCGCCTGTTGACAATATTCGGACCGCATCGGGACGAACGCCTGAGGGAACGCGTCCCGCAGGAGAGGTGAATCAGTGAGCAGATTGTTTAACAGCCCGAGTCTCATCTTACCGAATCAGTTCCGTGAAAGCTAGCAAGCCCGCGAACCAACAGGGGATTTTGACATTTGCACTTTCGAATTCTCCTGGTGACCACGCCGAAGACCCGCTATAATCGCCGCGGCTTCTCTGTCGCTGCGCACTCATCGTGACCAAGTCGGACCGCACGCGTTCACTACACTGGTTGATCCTCGCCCTGCTGTTCGGCACGAGCGTCGTCACCTACATCGATCGAGTCAATATTTCCGTCACTGCGCGCCAGATGATGCCGGCCTTTGGCCTGACGGAGCAGGAGATGGGCTGGGTCTTTTCCGCCTTCGTCGTCGGCTATGCCTTGTTCCAAATTCCTGGAGGATGGCTTGCGGACCGCTTGGGCGCCAGAGTCGTGCTCACGGGTGCCTTGATCTGGTGGTCGGTCTGCACGGCCCTGATGGCGTTTGTCGCGGCCTCGCCATTGGCCGAAATGATCGGTATCGTCGGCGCGCTGCTGCTCGTGCGATTCGCCTTGGGGCTGGGCGAAGCGGTGGCCCTCCCCTCGTTCAATCGGGCCGTCACTAATTGGATGCCGCCGGATTCGCGTGGCCTGGGCATCGGCATTGCGATCGGCGGAATCGGCTTGGGTTCGGCGCTGACGCCGCCCATTGCAGCATGGGTCATGGTGAATTGGGGATGGCAAACCGTATTTTACCTCTCGGCGGCACTGGGGCTGGTGATGGGGCTGCTGTGGTGGATGCTTGCGCGCGACCGGCCCGATCAGCACCCCTGGGCGTGCGACTCTGCTGCTCTCACACACGGTGAACGGTCCGACCTCGGGCCCAAGCGTTTCTGGATGCCGCTCCTCAAAAACCCCAATATATGGTGGTTAGTATGTAGCTATAGTTGCCTAGGCTATGTCGCTTATGTATACCTCTCCTGGTTCTATCTGTACCTCGTGAACGTCAGAGGGTTCGACGCGCTCCGGGCGGACTCTATGCTTCGGCCCCCTTCTGGGCCATCCTGATCGGCTGCCCTTTGGGTGGCTGGGCCACAGACCGATGGGCCGCCACGCAAGGAGTGACTCGCGGACGGCTCCTGGCAGGGATGTCGGGGATGGCAGGCGCAGGCTGCGCTATTGCAGCCGGGGCGTTTGCCGATTCCTCACTCGTGGCGATTGCAAGTCTTTCGGTGGGGGCCGGTTGTCTGTACTTCGCCGTCGGAGCCTATTGGGCTTCTACGAGCGATTTGTCCAAGGCCCATGCCGGCGCCTTATCTGGGCTGATGAATACGGGAGCCAATCTTGGTGGAGCCCTTTCTCCGAGCCTGACTCCTTGGATGGCCGCCCAATGGGGCTGGCCGATCGCGCTCGCCGTCGCCGGGGCGGTTGCCCTTGTCGGTGCAGTACTCTGGCTCAAGATTGATCCCGCAAAGGCGTTGGACAGCTAATTCACGGCCATTGCCTCCTGGCGCACGCCCTTGGTAGATTCGTCCGATGACGATGGAATTCAAAAAAATCGATCCCCGCGTGACGATTACGACGAAGTACGGCGAGATCAAGATTCGCTTTTACCCTGAGGACGCGCCGCGTCACATTGAAAATTTCATCAACCTCATCAAGATGCAGTTTTACGATGGCACGACCTTTCACCGCATCGTACCGGGGTTCATCATTCAGGGCGGCGATCCGCTGAGCAAAGAACCGGATCGGCTCAAGCACGGCTCCGGAGGTCCCGGCTACTGGCTGAATCCCGAACTGAGCGATCGCCCGCACAAGCGCGGAGCCATCTCGATGGCAAAGACACCCAGGGACGGATCGAGCACGCGTGATTTCAACGACAATGGCTCCCAGTTCTTTATTTGTCTGGCGGACAACAGCGGGTTGGATCGAAGGTACAGTGTCTTCGGCGAAGTCTTTCGCGGTATGGAAGTGGTGGACAAGATCGCGTCGGTTGCCCGCGACGAGTACAACAATCCTCTCGAACCGATTCCGATCACGATCACGGTGAAAGAGTAGCCAAGATGTTGGAGCAACTTGCTCCGGCGATGGGTAGAACCGCATGGCCCTATCGCTGCTTGGCTCCGCAACTTGGTCCGTTCAAGACTTCGTCTGAACGGACCTTCAAACAATGCTCGCCATCGCGCCTCGCGACCGCAGCGACAAGCCCATGCACCCCCTCGCAATTCGCAAGGTGGCCCTGCCATCCTTTTGTTGGCAATGAAAGAAACAGTGGCTGGGTTCAGGCCCTAGAAGAACGACATCGAGGCGTAGGTCACGGTCGAGTTGTACTGATCGGTGATGCCCCGGTCATAGCGCAGCACTTGTCCCTTGTCGACCTGGATCAGCCGCAACAGGCAATAGATGGGCGAGAATCCGGAAATGCGCCTCTGGTCTTTTTCTTTTTGGATATAGCCCATAAACTCTTCCGGTTTGAGATCCTCGACATACTTCAGCATTTCGAGGTCGTACTGCATCGTCCGATGAAATGAAAAATCGGTCGGCGGCACTTTGTCGCCGTAGCGCATGCCCAGGTGGGCCAACTCTCCGGCCGCAATCACGCAGGCCGTTTTGCCCGATGCCGAGATCGCCTCACGCAAAGCCGCCAGGAACCGGTCGACCGACGCCCGCACGGACGGATCATTCAAGCTCATCGCCGAGAACGACGACAGGACCGGCACGATTGTCACGGAAGTGGTTGCTCCTGTGTTGGTCTGCACAAACGGCAACTGAAACTCAATCGCGTGCTCGGACAGATGGGCCACATCCTCGGAAAAATATTCCGGCACGAGCGCCTTGAGCCTGTCTACGATGGCACGGTCCACCGGCACAACACCCAGCGGCGTCTCAAAATCCTTGTCCGTTAATGCGAAGGGCTGCTCGAGTCCGGAATGAGCCGTGCCGATGATGACCAGCACGTCCGCCTGTTGGGCTTCCTGCAGTTCTTTATAGGCCCAGGCATAAATGGACCCTGCCTGTTTGAGATCGTAGGTTGGGACCACCAACCCTTTGATCGGCTTGCCCTTATTGGCCGAGGGCTTGAACTCCGGCCCTTCCTTCGACAAAAAAAATCCATCGATCTGTTTTTTGAGTTGTGCCCTGTCCGCCTCATAGCTCTTCCCCGCAAAGACAGCTGGACGCACCGCGGCCTGCCGGTAGGCGGCACGGGCCTGTTCCTTAGCCCCCTCAGTGAGGTCGCCCTCGAGGAACAGTTTGGCCTCGAGGTCCACGACCAATTGCTCCACTTTGGCCGGCAGCAGAAATTCGCCGCAGCGCTTGAGATAGAGGGCGCCGATTTCCTGCAGGGAATGGTCGCCGTCGAAATGTTGAATGATAAAAAAATAGTTGAGCGGGAGGACGAGTTTCTCCTTGCTGAGGCAGCTGGGATCCCAGAGCACCATGTACTGCTCCTCGCCCTCCTTGACAGGGGAAAACTGGAGATTCCTCAATACAGGGTATTGTTTGGGATCTTTGGCCGTGCCGGTGCTCATGGTGTTGGTCGAAGCAAAGATGGCATTCTAACGAACCGGTTTCCTACCCTGCAACTGTCCAGGTGCGTGTGTGATTGGGTCACATGCGGGGCAGGCTATTCCTGCTGTGACGGGGCGCTCGAGGACCTTCGACCCAAAAGAAACAGTGCTACGACGGTCAGCATGAGCAGCCACCATGTCGGATAGCCGTAGGAGGCATCGGAGAACTCGATAAGATCCGTCAACCGGCCGATCAAGAGCGACATGCGGGCCATGACGGTGTATCCGAAGGCTGCGCCGAAGGCGATCATCAGAAAAATGATGCCGGTCCTTGCCACCACTTTACCTGGACCGCTGTGCTCGATTGAGAAGAAGAAATAGAACAGGACGGAACTGACGCCGATGAGGATAATAATGGCGTTGAGATTGCTCGCGGGGTTGAGCAGGTTCATCGAAAACGTCAGGCCGTCACCGCCGGCCATGGAGAGCAGCGGCCTGACGGTATCTTCGACCTGCTTCAGGATGAACGATGAAATAGTTCGTGGAATGGCCAGGCCCGATCCGAGGCCGACGATGAACGCGAAGGCGTACCGCGACATCCAGGCCGCTTTTGGCACGTAGCGCGTCAGCATCAGCAAGCCGATGGCCACCGGAATCAACAGCCCGATCTCTCCCTGATCGACGATCGGCCTGTAGATTAAATGCACGATCACGGAATCCCATGTCTTGACAATCGTGTACCCGACCGACACCCCGACATACAGATGTTCGGCCAGTTTGAACAACGGATTATCTTTGTAGAGAAACGAGAAGATGAACAGGGTTAACCCTGTCGCCATCCACGCGCCTAGAGTGGTTGCATCCATCTCACAGTCCCCGTTTCACGATTGTCTCTGGCCTTGCTGGTGCCGAAGCGAAAAGTAGAATAGATTGCAGATCGCGACGAGGACGATGATGGCAAAATGGGTCGCCGACTGCGCATCCATGCCGGCCACCGCACGGCCCTTTTGTCCGACCAGGCTCTCATATTCCGCTGCGCCGCGCAGACCGCCGATCAAACCATTGATCTGCCCACTCCGTAGCAGCGGGTATAGGCCCGGCGCGATCACGCCGGTGCAGCCACCGCCCAGCTCGAACTTATATTTATCCTTGCCGAAGACGTACCAGGCCTCAATGCCGGGATTCCCGGCTCCGAGGCTGATCGCATACGCGACATCCTTCAGACTCTGGACACCCTCTAACACCGGAATGCCCCTCGTTGGCTTCCCGCCATAATCGCTCGGAAACGCCGTATACAAATCCTGACCCATGTTGATGATGACGGCCGTGCCGCCGGGACTCCAGCCGAGAAAAACATAGTCCTTGCCATTCTCTTTGCCCATCTCTTGGGCGACCTGCGTCAACAGCTGATCGGCCATGCCGGTGCCCGACACCCACAGCGTCATCGCAACGACCCGAAAATTTTTCCTGAACGCATGACGCAACAAGGCGATGGCCTGGGGATGCAATTCCGGCTTGGAGGCGGGGTCAAAATCAATGGACAGCAGAAACACCGAGCGCTCGGGCAACGCCTCCATGTAATCGTAGACGCTGCGCACCTCCGGTGAAATCTTGATCGGCAGCCCGACGGGATACAACAACGGCAGCAACGTACAGATGCCGATCACCAGGAAGATGATCCGCCGGTCGATCTTGAGCATCCGCTCCGAGAAACTCATCGCCGTGACGACCCCCCCTACTCTTTTCCTCCGCCCAGATACGAGCGTTCGACGCCGAAAATAATTTTGAACGAGAGCGCGATGGCGCCCAGGCTGACGCCGATGAGAATGGCCCGGCGGACCGAGGCGTTGAGCACATTGAGAATCCATTGGGAGACATCGCCGCTCACTGGAAGCAGATACTCACCGAGCGGTACGCGACCCATCATGACGATCACCGCTGCCACCAGCAGCACAGCCGCCTCGCGGCTTCTTGCCCGGAACGACCGGTAGGCCGCAGAGGCGATGAAGAATGCCAGGATGGCGAACATCGTGCCCTGCAAAGGCACCATCATGAAGCTGTAGACCCAGCCGAACCCCGTCATGGTGCCGTCGAGACTCTCTTTGCCCCAGGCCATGGCCCCGGCGACGATCGTCACGAGCATGCCGCCATAGAGCACGAGGCTGTACCCCCACCCGGCTTCCTGCCGGCGAATCTTGACGGCGTGCTGATGGAACAAACTCGAAACGCCGAGCACCAGGGCAAAGCCGCCGATGATTTGCAGCCACTTCGTGGCCGAGGTCAGCAGAAGTTCGGACGAGGGATGAGGGACATAGTACTGCCCGGCGAACAGAAGCCCCGTGATCATCGTGATCAGCAGGGGCAGTCGGCGACGGAGAAAGATCATTTGAGGTCCTTAAAGAGGTCCAGAAACAGTTGCGGCCACGAACCTCCTGTGGCCACTCCGACCGTCGCGAGCAGTGTGCCGATCAGAATCACACTGAGGACGACCGCTTTACCGATGTCCTGGCCGCGGAGTGTCCCAATTTGAATCGGTTCCTTGGACAGGTACGCGCTGGCCGCATAGAGTTCTTCGCCGATCAGCGTGTAGTCACACGTCGTCACGAAGAACGGCAATTGGTGATCGGAATCGGTCCCGGCGATTTGGATCGCTCCAGTGCTGGCACCGGTTTCGGTCAACAGCAGCGATTCCGCGAAATAGGACCCCATGAAAAAGTTGGCGGCGGGCTTCTTACGCAGCATGATGCCGTCCACGGCCGCGGTGTAGCTGAATTGGTCGGAGGTGATGAAAAAGTTCGAATCCTCCTTGAAAAGGTCGGCCTTGCCCGCCTCCAGATACGCCTGCTTGGTTATTTCCTGGCAGACCGCCATAGTAATGGGATCGCGGTGGGGCACCATCAACTCCGTCTCATAGGAAGCCGTCCGCTTGGCCACCCGCCCGAGGATGACGGCCGCCGCGATCGTCGACGGATCGCTCATGTCATGGGCGCCCGTCAGATAGAGGATGGGTTTGCCCAACTCGGTCGCACGTCCAATGGCCTCATCGACGGCGTC
>DASTFK010000190.1:0-7482 GCA_035719945.1 Nitrospira sp. | reverse complement strand
GCGCTTCCTGCCACAACCGATCGGCGGTCGCCTCGTCCTGTATCAACTCGGGGACAATGGCCCGGCCCGCCACAAGGTTCACCAACCCGATCCACTTGACTTGAATCAAGCAACGCGCAACCCAATATGTGGGCAGCGTCGTTTTGTAGACCAGGACCATCGGCGTACCGACGACCGCCGCCTGGAGCGTGGCGGTTCCTGATGCGACCAGGAGCACATCTGAGGCCGCCATGACTTCACTCGCCTGATCCTTCGCCACGGTGACCGGCACCGGGCTGTGCCGCAGCAGATTGTGGAGCAGATTATCGTCAATTGACGAGGCCTGCGCCAGGACAAATTGCGTCTTCGGGTCGCTCGCCACCAGGCGCCGCGCCGTCTCCAGAAGCATCGGCAGCAGCATGGTGACCTCCGCCACACGGCTGCCCGGGAGCAACCCTACCACCGGCGCCGAGGCATCGAGATTGTACCTTGCTCGCAGCGCGGTCCGGTCATACAGCGGCGCCACCGAATCCAGCAGCGGATGGCCGACGAACGTACATCGGACGCCCGCCCGCCGGTAGAGTTCCGCCTCGAAGGGCAGAATGACAACCACATGATCCACATTTCGCTGAATCCACTTCATCCGGCCCGGGCGCCAAGCCCACACTTGAGGAGCAATGTAATACACCACGCGGAGACCGGCGGCCTTGGCGACGCGGGCGAAATGAAAATTGAGCCCGGGATTATCGATCAACACGACGAGATCCCACGGTTCAGCCTTCAACACCCGCCGGATTGCGAGCACACGCTGGACCAGGAACCGAACGGCGGACAGCCCGATGAGTCCCATCAGGTCGAGCTGCGGAATCCCGGGGATCATGGTCACCCCGGCTGCTCTCATCCCGGCGCCGCCGATGCCGACCAGCTGGACGCTCGGGTCGCGGGCAGTAATCGCTTTGGCCAAATGAGCTCCGTGGAGATCTCCCGAGGCTTCACCGGCGATCATTAGGATTCGCGGCATGGACGACCACGACTCAGGGTGACGTTGAGGCGGACTGGGAAGGCGCTTCTTGATTCCGCCTGACAAACTGCTCGATGGCCTCCAACACTCGATGCGCGAGAGTCAATGCCGCCGCGCCATCCTCACCGGAGACGACCGGCCTGTGGCCTGTGGCGACGGCGGTGAGAAACGACTCGAGCTGAAGCTTCAACGGCTCCTCTTCGCTGCCTCGCAGCTGCTCAATGACGATGGACGGCCGCACACCGGTGCCCGCCTCGCGACGGCAGATCATGCCTTGCCTCGTCTGGAAGTCGATCGACAGATAGTTGTCCCGCTGAAACAACCGGAGGCGCCGCATCTTGTTCGTGGAGACACGGCTTGCCGTGAGATTAGCCACGCATCCGCTGGTGAATTGAATCCGTGCGTTGGCGATATCGATCGTCGATGACAGGACCGGCACGCCGGCGGCCTGGACGTCTTCGGCGTCGCCGGGATTGAAGGACAGCACCATATCGAGATCATGGATCATGAGATCGAGAATCACGTCCACGTCGGTGCCCCGTTCGCTGAAGCTGCTCAGGCGGTGGCATTCGATAAAGACCGGGCGACCGATGTGCGGACGCATGACCTGCATGATCGGATTGAAGCGTTCGCTGTGTCCAACTTGAAGCCGGCATCGGCGCTGCGCCGCAAGCTGGACCAACTCGCTCGCCTCGCCGGAAGTCACAGCGATGGGCTTTTCGACGAGGACGTGTTTGCCGGCCTGCAAACAGGCTTTTACGACGGGGTAATGTGCGGACGTCGGCACCGCGACGCTGACGACGTCGACCTGCGGTAACAGCTCTTCCAGTGAGCGAAAGACTTTGGCCCCATGCCGCTCGGCAATCATCCGTGCGCGTTCCGCCGATTGATCGACAACGCCGACCAGGCTGGAACCGGAAAGCGATGCGTAGAGCCGGGTGTGATGCTGCCCAAGATGGCCGACCCCGATCACACCCGCCCGCAAGGGTGTCACGGGCTATGATCCTCCGCTCTGAGGAGGTGGTTTCACGATGCCGACCACGGCGATGCGGGCCGACTTCGCCTGTTGCAATGTCAGATCGCGGTCAAGGATGATCGTGCGGCCGGCCTCGACGGCCAGGACCGACGCGTTCACAGACGCCATGATCTCGATAGTCCGCGGGCCGACGGCCGGCAGATCGAATCGCAAATCTTGTTGAGGCTTACACCGCTTCACAACCACAGCGCCGTCTTTCGCCAGCTGGCCGCCCCGCCTGATCGCTTCGTCCGTGCCTTCGACCGCTTCCACTGCCACGACCACGCGGTCCTTGACGACGACGCATTGTCCGATGTCGAGCCGTCCGATGTCGTGGGCCACTTCCCAGCCGTACCGGATGTCTTCCCATTCCTTCTCGCTGGGCACATGAGCGGTCAATGGACCTTCGTCGGCCAGAATTCCCTCGAGGCCGAAGGTCGATTCACAGATCGCGATGCCTTCCTTCTCCAGCTCCTTGGCAAGTTCGCGCAGAATGTCGTCGTCTTTCCAGAGCGCGAGCCTGGCCGCCAATGCCAACGTACGAAAATCGGGACGGACGGTGGTGAAGACGTGCGTCTTCTTGATCCCGCCCAGCATGACCGCCTGATGCACCTGGTCGTCCTTGAACGCCTTGATCAGCTTATTGAGCTGGCCGATCTTGATCCAATGGATGCGGTCCACATGATTTGCCAACTCCGGATCGGTTTCCCCCTCATGGGCGACGGCGGACACGTGATAGCCGAGCTTTCTGGCGTTATCCGCGAAGATGATCGGAAACCGGCCGTTGCCGGCAATCAGCCCCAGTCGTTCGCCGCTTTCCACGTGAGGCGCTTGCGTCATGAACGCCTATTCCTCGTCTTCTTCGTCCTTGCCCATCGACCGGCAGATGCCCCGTTTGGTCCCTTCGAGAAACGCGAGGACGGCCATCACGTCCGGCTGATCGCCGAACTCCGCTTTCGCCAAGCGTGCGGCTTCGGCCATGCGATGTCCCGATCGAAACAGAATGTCGTAGGCTCGCTTGAGAACCGCCACCCGGTCCGGAGAGAAGCCGTGGCGGCGCAGACCGACGGAATTGAGTCCGTACATTCGTGCTCGATAGCCCCCGGCCGCCCGCATGAAGGGCGGGAGGTCCTGTCCCAGCGCGCAGCAGCCGCCGACCATCGCATAGGCGCCGATCCGGACGTATTGATGGATGCCGGACAAGCCGCCGATGATCGCGTGGTCGCCAATCGTGATATGGCCCGCCAGGCTCGCTGCGTTCGCCATGATCAATGAGTTGCCCAACCGGCAATCGTGCGCCACGTGGGTATAGGCCATGAGAAAATTCTTGTGGCCGATGGAGGTCACCCCGCCGCCCTGCACTGTCGCCCGATTGACGGTCACATACTCGCGGAAGACGTTGTCATCTCCGACCACGACTTTCGTGGGTTCGCCTTTGTACCCCAGATGCTGCGGCGGTCCGCCGATCGAAACGAAGGGATGGAGTTCGCACCGTTCACCGATCTCGGTCCATCCCTCCACGGTCACGTGCGACAGCAGGCGCGTCCCTTTGCCGAGCGTCACATGCTCTCCCACCACGCAGAACGGTCCGACGACGACGTCATCGGCTAACTTCGCATTCGGGTGGACAATGGCGTTGGGATGAATCTGCACGTAGACCTCCGGTGATGATCGGTGCTCAGTGAGGCGTGGTCTCTGTCACGCTTTCTCTTCGGTCACCATGGCAGTGACCTCCGCTTCGCACACCAGTTCTGCTTCGACATACGCCTTGCCGGCCATCTTCCAAAAGGGCGACCGTTTTTTCAGCACGTCGATTTCAAAACGGAGCCGATCCCCAGGTACGACAGGCTTCCGGAACTTGGCTCCGTCCACCCCGGTCAGATACACCACCGGCTTGTTGGCAGGTCCCAAGGACTTGAAGGCGAGCAGCCCGCCGACCTGCGCCATCGCCTCCAAGATCAGGACTCCCGGCATGACAGGCCGTCCGGGGAAATGGCCTTGGAAAAACGGTTCATTCACCGTCACGTTCTTGATGCCGACGATTCGCCGGTCCGGCTCGAGTTCCAGCACGCGATCAACGAGCAAGAACGGATAGCGATGCGGCAGGAGCGCCTGGATCTCGGCTTGTTCCATCACGGCCATCGGGGAACCTCCTGATAACTCTGACCGCTCTTCTCCCTCCTCCTTCGATGGGAGACATGTCGGGTCTTGCCTGCGACTACTTATTCAGCTTATCGAATTCCTTGACCACCTGATCCGTCACATCCAGCCCGCGCTGGTAATAGATCACGATCCGGATCAGGGCTTCGTTGCCGCGATCGATGACCGCAACGTACCCTTCTCGTTGCGCAACCACCTGAGCCGCCTCCTGGACTTTTTTCGTGTATTCCGCCACCATTTCTCGCTGCTTCTGCTGGATCTCCCGATTGAAGTCCGCTAGACGGCGCTGATACGCTTCCAGTTTCGCCTGGAACTGAATCTGCTTTTCCTGCTTGGCTGCCTCGCTGAGTTTGGCATCCTGAACCGTCTGCTCCAGTTCCTTCAGCTCCTGATCGTCTGAGTTAATGATTTTCTGTCTGGTCGCCTGATAGGCCTTCAGGTCCTCCAACGCCCGTTTTCCCGCCTTGGACCGCTCAATGACGAGCTGCTGGTCCATGACGGCGACTTTCACCGGTTCCGCCCCCAGCGTCATCGACGACATGGCCCACCAGAGCGGGCCGACCATCGCCAGCGCGATAAATGTGTGCCTCCCCATCGATTCCTCCTCTGCCACCGGTCAATCCGGTGCTCACGGATACTCTTTGTTGAATTCTTCGATGACCTGGCTCGTGATATCGAGCTCTTCGTCGCCGTAAATCGCGGGGCCGCCCTTGCCTTTGTCGATGACCACTTGCAATCCATTTCGCTTGGCGACCTTGGCCACGACGGCCTCCACTTTATCACGGAACGCTTCGAGGACGTCCTTTTGTTTTTCCTGCACCTCTCGATTCAGCTCTGCCGCCTTCTGTTGGTATTCCGCCATACGGCGCCTGAACACCTGTTCGCGTTCGTTTTTTGCCGCCGGGCTGAGGACGCTGGCCTGCTTGATGAAATCTTCCTCCATGCGGCGCAGCTCCTTCTCTTCCATTTCGATCAACGCCTGACGATTCTTGGAGAAGGCGGCCAGCGAGTCCTTGGCCTTTTTCCCGGCGTTGGAGTCGTTGAGCACACGGGCCGGATCCATGAGGCCGATCTTGCCTTCGATCTTGGTCCCCGTGGCGCATCCCGCCATGGTGGCCATCCACGCCGCCAATGCCACCACCCACAGGCCTCGACCCGATACAACCGTGTACATGGTCACCGTCCTAGAACAACGATCCGATTGTAAACTCGAACACGCCCTTCCGTTCTCCCGGGCGTGGATCGAGATTGATCCCATAGGCCGCGCGAAGCGGACCGAAGGGGGAGATCCAGCGTCCTTCAAGACCCGCCGACTTTCGCAAGGCGTTGAACGCCACCGGCTCGCCGTCGTTAAACCCATTTCCCCAATCGAAAAAGATTACGCCGTTCAATTTCGCCTCGGACGAGATCGTAAAGATGAAATCGTTGTTGAAGATCAATTCCTTGGCGGCACCGAGCAAGGAGCCGCTCGGCGTGACGGGTCCCGCCCGACCGAAGACGAATCCGCGCATCGTATTGATACCGCCGACGAAGAACCGCTCCGTCAATGGAATGGGTTTCCCGTGCAGTCCTTCTGCCGAGCCGTAGCGCGCATGGATCGAGAATCTCGTATCAAACGGAAGGGGGGTGTATTTGATCGCATCGAGATAGTACTTGTAGAAATTGTTCGTCCCCCCCAGATACGGCGTCCCGAAGTCGAACCCCACGCTCGTCCGCAGCCCGGTCCGCGGGTCGAGGAAGTAGTCCCGTGTATCGCGGGCCAGCGACGTCCGAAAACCCGTGGTGGATTGGCTGCCCAATTGCGAAAGCACGAGTTCCGGCGCATCAATGGTCGGATCGCTGAAATCCAATTGCTCCGCCACGAAGCTGACGCTCCCGGTCACATATTCGGACAGCCATCGGCCGAACGTCAAACTGGCGCCCGCCTTCTGTTCGAAGTACGTGATGTAGTTCGTCATGCTGCGGTAAACGTCTATTTGCATCGAGGTCAACGAGTCGTTCAGATAGGGATTCCGAAACGTGATCAGGCCGAGGGTCCGCTGTTGGCCCAACTGCCCACGAATGCGGCCCATCCATCCGTTGCCGCCGAGATTGCCCTCGGTGATGTCGGCAATGGCCACCAATTTATCGAGCGTGCTGAATCCGCCGCCGATGCTGAACTGCCCTGTCGGCTTTTCCTTGACCCGGACGTTGAGGTCGACCTTGTCGGCGTCGACCTGCTGCGGGAGAATCTCGACAGTCTCGAAGAAGTTCAGGTTGTTGAGGCGCTGAAAGCTCCTCTTCAGCGAGGGGGTGTCGATGACATCCTGCTCATCGACACGCAACTCGCGGCGGATGACGTTGTCTTTCGTCTTATCGTTGCCGTGGATATTGATCTGCCGGATGCGCATCATCTCGCCTTCCTGGATGCTGAGAATGATGGTGGCTGTGCGCTCCTCGGCGTTCGGATTCACATTCGGCACGACGTCCGCGAACGCATATCCTTTACTGCCGTACAGATCAGTCAACCGGCTAATCTCGTCCCGGATCTTCTGGCGCTGAAAGATTTCTCCGGGCTTGATCTTCATCTTGTCGCGCAGCTCGGGCTCCTCGAAGACCGTGTTGCCGCGGAAACCAACCTCGGCGACGGTGAACGGCTCCCCTTCGTTCACGCTATACGTGACGTTGAACCACTTCTTATCTTCGCTGAGCTCGACGGTCGGCAGACCGACCTGAGCGTTGAGGTACCCTTTGTTGAGCAGCACTTCCCTGATCCGCTCGACGTCGTTGTTCATCTCCTCGCGTTTGAGGACGCCCGCATCGGAGAGAAACGACGGCAGCTTCAACTGCGTAAACAGACCGTACCACGGCACCCACTCGCGGGTGGCCGTGACCTTAAACATCTCGCTCTTGGAAGCCGACCGCATGCCCTCGAAATTGACGGTTTTGACCTTGGCCTTTTCCCCCTCCTTGATGAAAAACGTCAGCCGCTTCCGGTCTTCGTCGAGCGTCTGCACAATGGGGATGACCTGGGCGCTGAAGTAGCCGTCTTCTTGATAGGCCAGGCGGATCTTTTCCGCGCTTTCCTTGGCCTGCTGCTGGTCCAGAAACGCCTGGCTTTTGATCGTAATTTTTTCCTTGAGCTTGTCGTCGCTTAATTCCTCGTTGCCGTCGAATACGATTTCGGTGATGAACGGTTTCTCTTGGACGACGAACGTCAGGGCGATCCCTTCTGGCGTCGGCTCTGTTTCCAGCTGCACGTCTTCGAAATAGCCGGTTTCATAAAGAATCTTGATTTGCCCCCGAACGTTTTCAGGGGTATACGGGT
>DASTFK010000189.1:0-3107 GCA_035719945.1 Nitrospira sp. | reverse complement strand
GAACGTCGAAGCTGAAGTCGAGGGTTTCGAACACCTGGCTGTCCGATTTGAACCGGACTTTGGTTCCTCGGCGTTTGGTAATGCCGGTGTTCTTCAGGGGAGCGCCGGGCTTGCCGCGCTCGTACCGTTGCTCGAACACCTGGCCGTCCTGCCAGATTTCCAACTCCAGCCACTCGGAGAGCGCATTCACCACGGAAATGCCGACACCGTGCAGACCGCCCGAGACGGTATAGGCGCCCTGCTCGAACTTTCCCCCGGCGTGCAGCACAGTCAGCGCCACCTCGGCAGCCGACTTCTTTTGCGTCGGGTGCATCCCGGTTGGAATCCCGCGACCGTTATCGACGACCGTGACACTGTCGTCGATATGGATCGTGACCTCGATCGTCTCACCAAAGCCGGCCATGTGCTCGTCCACGCTGTTGTCGACGACTTCGTAGACGAGGTGGTGCAGGCCATCGACCCCCGTGCTGCCGATGTACATCGCCGGCCGCTTCCGCACCGCATCGAGCCCTTCCAGTACCTTGATTTGGTCTGCGCTGTAGCTGTCGGATTTGGGCTTGGTGGTCTCGTCCGTGGCCATTCAGACTCCTACATTCCGAACACTCATCACTTGCACCAGGATGTTCACGAAGGTTGTCCGCAGCAAGGGAAGGGCGAGGCGTACGTCAGCAGCGTAATTCAATATCCCTCTCAGATTTTGATGGGCATCACAACACATTTGAAGCCGGGGGTTTCCGCCTCTTGGATCAGGCACGGACTGAGCGCGCTCTCCATCTGCAACGAGATTTTTTCCCCGTCCATGACGTCGAAAACATCAAGCATGTAGCGCGCGTTAAAGCCGGTATTCAACGCTTCACCTTCGTATTGCGCGGCCATCTCCTCGGTGGCTTCACCATAGTCCGGATTGCTAGAAAACAGTGTGAGGCGTCCAGCCGCACACGAGAGCTTCACCGCATTGGCCTTGTCTTTCGACAGCACCGAGACCCTCCGCAACGCGCTTTCGAGTTCGGTGCGCTGCACGACGATCTTTTTGTTGCTCTCCTTCGGAATGACCTGTTGGTAGTTCGGGTAGTTGCCTTCCATCAAGCGGGACGTCAGGAGTAGGCCGCTTTTCCGGAAGATCATGAGGTTTTTCGTGAACCCAATAAGCGGCTCGCCATCGCCTCCCTCTTCCAAGAGACGACGCATTTCGTGCGCGGCTTTCTTGGGAATGATCGCTTTGATTTCCTGAGGCGCGCCTTTGGCGCCGGCCTTTCCAAGATCCTGCTCGGCTACCGCCAAGCGATGCCCGTCGGTCCCGACGAGTCTGAGGGTCGTCTTCTTTTCACTGGAGATGAGCGTGACGAGCAGACCGTTTAAGATATATCGGGCGTCGTTGTCTCCCGCCGCAAAGAGCGTTTTTCGAATCAGTTCCAGGAGGCCAGCCCCCGCAAGCGGCGTCAGGCCTTCGCGCTCAATGGCGGGCAGCGCCGGATAATCGCTGCTGGGGAGTCCGACGACCTTGAACTGGCTTTTGCCGGCCTGGATTGTCGTCCAGTTGTTCTCGCTCGAGACCAGGTCGATGTCGCCGCTCGGCAACTCCTTGATGATCTCGTACAACTTTCTCGCCGACACCGTGATGCCGCCGGCCTTGTGGACCGTCGCCTTGTAGAGCCCGCGCATGCCGATCTCGAGGTCGGTGGCCACGATTTCCGCGCCTTCCTGTTTTGCCTCGATCAAAATGTTCGACAAAATTGGCATGGTGTTGCGCTTTTCCACGACGCCCTGCACCCGCTGAAGCCCTGTCAGCAACTCATCCCTCCCGATGCGAACTTTCATAGGTGCCCCTCTGTCAGTTCCGGAGAATCTTTTCCTTCAACCCGTCCAGCGTTTGGTTCAAGACGCTGTCGCCCTCTTTTATTTTCATGATTTGCCGGCAGGCGTGCATGATCGTTGTATGGTCTTTCCCACCGAACAGGCGGCCGATTTCAGGAAACGACGCATCGGTCAATTCGCGGCAGAGGAACATGGCAATCTGTCGTGGATGCACCAGCGTCTTGCTCCGGCGCCGCGACTTGAGATCAGCAATTTTGATGTGGAACCAGGCTGCGACGGCCTCTTGAATGTCCTCCATTGCAACAATCTTTTTCTTGTCACCAATCAGATCACGCAGGACGTTCCTCGCCATATCCAGCGTGATCGTCTGACCGGTCAAGGATGCGTAAGCGCCGAGGCGCACGAGCGAGCCTTCCAATTCTCGAATGTTGCTTTTCATCGTGTTGGAGAGAAACTGGATCACGTCCTCCGGCAATGTGACGCCTTCGTCCTCTGATTTTTTGCGAAGGATCGCGATTCTGGTTTCCACGTCCGGGGGCTGCAGGTCCGCAATCAGTCCCCATTCAAAGCGGGAGCGCAAGCGCTCTTCAATGTCGGGCATATCCTTAGGGAACCGATCGCTCGAGAGGACAATTTGCTTATGGGCTTCGTACAGCGCATTGAACGTATGGAAGAATTCCTCCTGAGTCCGTTCTTTACCCACCAAGAATTGAATGTCGTCGATCATTAACATGTCGATATGCCGATAGCGCTTCCGGAGATCCATCATCTTGTCGTAGCGGATTGAATTGATGACCTCGTTTGTAAATTGCTCGGTCGTCAGGTAGGCGATCCGTAAGTCGGCTCGCTCCGCCACATGATTGGCAATGGCGTTCAACAGGTGGGTTTTTCCAAGGCCCACACCGCCATAGATAAACAAAGGGTTATAGGCCTTGGCCGGCTGTTCAGCGACAGCCATGCAGGCGGCATGGGCAAACTGATTGCCGGCACCCACGACAAAATTCTTGAACGAATACTTGGGGTTCAGTTGGATGCCGCGTTTGACTTTTGCCGGTCCGGCTGCCCGAACAGCTTGTGCCACAGCGGCCGCATCGCTCTGCGTCGGCGCCAATCGATTGAATACAACGAATGAGACAGCCGTTTCCCCTCCTCCTCGGGCGGTCGAGACGGCCTCCACGAGCAGGGGTCCGTAATGTTGGCTGAGCCAGTCGCCAAAAAACTTATTTGGAACGCCTATTTGCGCGGTTTTATCCTCAATTCTCTCCAGACGGACTGGCATGAACCAGGTATCA
>DASTFK010000188.1:0-2295 GCA_035719945.1 Nitrospira sp. | reverse complement strand
GGATATCTCAAAGCGATCAAACAGGATCTGACCGCCGACCGGCAGCGTGCCGCGAAAGCCTTGCTACGCGCCGTTCATGAGGGTTCGGTGCGCAACGGCCCAGACGATCCCAGCCATGACGCGGCGCTCGCGCAACTGGCTATACTCGGATATCCGGACCGCAAGCTCTGTGAATCCACGCTCTCGCACATCGTTCAGGACCTGTCTCTGAAACGCGATCGGCAAAACACGGGATTTTTTTACCGCTATGTCCGCGAAGACGATTTTGGCAAGCCCGACGGTGCCTTTGTCGTGTGTTCACTGTGGATCGCCCAAGCGCTGGCTCGTTTGGGGAGCATCGATGACGCACGCGCCATTCTCGATCGCGTCGTGTCGGCCGGCAACCACGTCGGCTTGTTGTCGGAACACTTCATCCCTCGCACGAATGAGCAGTGCGGCAATTTTCCTCAAGCCTATTCCCATGTCGGATTGATCAATGCGGCGTTTGCGGTCAGCCCTCCGTGGAGCGACGTCCTCTGATTGGATGCTGAAAATGGCCGTCAGCCTTCTCACCCGCCCCGGATGCTAATGGTCAGCGTCGGGCTGATCGCTCCGCGCGGATCCTCGGGGTCGAACCAGACGTTGTACTGAAGGTCTCCCGTGCGGGCGAAGCACAGGCTGATCGATTCCCCCGGCGCGATCGTGACCAGGTCATCCACCTGCCCGAACAAATCGACGATGCCCTTCTGGCACCGATGGTCCTCCAACAAGCGCTTACTCAAGAAGCCGATGCGCACCGCATTCGAACGGGCGTTCGTCCATCGGACTTCTTCTCCGGGCGAGGCATACATGACGCGGGGGTTGACCTGGTGAGAAATCTCGACCGTTCGTACGGTCCTGCCGGCGTCCGTCGACGCCGTATGTCCGCACGCCACCGAGAGCGCAATGGCCATGGCACAGCACATGCTCAGACATATCCGTGTCATCCCTGATTCCTTCCTGTTTCGTCTCCTCATCCACATACGAGAAGATGCTCATGATTCGGAGGCAAATGATGGTGTCGGGCAATACGGGCAATACGAAAGAAGATCAGGAGAGCGGAGGACGAAACAACGCGCCGGCGAGGATCGGCACGCAGGCCGACCGGTGACCGTCGTCAACGAGCATGCAACCGGACGCAGCGTACCATTGCAGAGATGACGAGTGGATGGCCCAGGCCTCGAGCACCGAGGAGTCACCAATTTCAAAGGAGCCGCCGGCATCCAGCAGCGGCGCCGGCACCCCGAGCATTTGGAAGAAGACACAGAAACAGAGCAACACGAGGAGTCCCCGGCCAGCCCGTCGCGCAAGCCAGCATCTACCAAGGCCCCATTGATCGCACATCGGTCTCATACGGCGCTTGTCTCCATGAAATGCGTCACCGCACGACCAGCACGGAACAGCTCGCATGCTGCACGACCCTGGTGGAGACGCTGCCCAAGAGAAATCGTCCAACGGCCCCCAAGCCCTTGGCGCCGGTCACGATCAGATCTGCCTCATGGGTCTCGGCGACTTTCAGAATCTCGTCAGCCGGATTGCCGATCGTCGGCACCTGCTCGACACGATAGCCTGCTTGAACCAATTTTTTGGAGCACTCCTCCACCAGGACGCTTCCTGCCTGGCGCAGCTCAGGGTAATTCAGAAACGGCATTGCATGCGTGACCGTGACCATCACCGGCTCTTGCCCGCGTGCGCTTGCAGTCGGCCTCATTGTCCGCAGCATGAACTGCACCGCGCGTTTTGACGCGGCAGATCCATCGATGGCAAGGACCATACGCTTGATCGTTCTCGGCGCTTCCCTCACCACCAGCACTGAGCAGGAAACATGGTGGATGGCGTGGGTCGACACGCTGCCCAACATGAACCGGTCAAGCGCGTCCAATCCGCGGGAACCGACCGCCACCAACTGCACTCCCCGCTTGGCGGCCTTCACGATCGTTGCCGCGACCGGCCCGCGCTCGGTCACGACGCGCCCTCTCAGCCGTAAAGACTTCATGGCGGCGGTCGCCTCTTCCTTCGCACGCTTCGCGTGGGTCAGGAATTTGGCCACCTCAGCCTTGAGATAGCGCTCGGTCCCAGCGACCACCGGCTGCAACATGAACGGTGCACGAAGCGTGTGCAGATCCACAATATGGATCACCTTGACGGTCGGCGGCTCGTCCAGCGGCAATCGGGCGACCCACTCCAGCGCCCATTTCCCGTATTTCGATCCGTCCGTGGCGACCAATACTTGCATCACGATGCCTCTTTCCGGCCATCCCTGCGGACGACCGGTGC
>DASTFK010000187.1:0-9566 GCA_035719945.1 Nitrospira sp. | reverse complement strand
CTCCAAACTGAACGATAGAACCTTCTCTTATCACCATCCCCCCTGAGAGTCAATTTTCCCTTTGAAAATGCCGCGAGTCGCGATCAGCAAGGTTGTGCGGAAGAGCAGGACAGGACCTGATCTTCACGGCTGCCGTTGCGGAAGACCGTCAGACCCTTACACCCCAGTTCATAGGCCAGAAGAAAGGCATCGGCCACGTCTGCCTTGGTGGCGGACGATGGCAAATTGATCGTTTTTGACACGCCGCTGTCGCTAAAGCGCTGAAAGACGGCCTGCATGCGAACATGTTGCTGTGGCGGGACGTCGTGTGCGGTGACAAAGAGCCGGCGAATCTCTCGCGGAATACGTGCGATATCCTGGATGGACGGGCTCGCTGCCAGATCAGTCCGAAGCTTCTCGAGGGTAAGGCCGTGCGCGCGGATCATCCGCGCAAAAGCCGGGTGTACCATCGTCAGTTCCAGGTCCTCCAGAGCCCGGCGCAGAATGCGCACTCCATACAGCGGTTCAATGCCGGGCGAACAGCCTGCGATGAGACTGATCGTTCCCGTCGGCGCGATGGTGGTGACGGTGGCATTGCGCCGTCGCTCGCGGCTGGCTTCAGGCCGGCTGCCACGGTAGGCCGGGAACAGCCCTCGCTGCAAAGCAAGTTGGCGGGAGGCGTCGTGGGCACGAGTCTGGACAAACGACATCAGCGAGGTCGCCTGGGCAATGGCGGCGTCTGTATCATAGGGGATGTTCAGGGTAATCAACAAATCGGCGAATCCCATGATCCCAAGTCCGATCTTTCGCGTCCGTAGTGTGGCGGTTTCGATGTCCTTGAGCGGGTAGTGGTTGCGATCGATCACATTGTCCAGGAAGCGGACAGCGAGGCTGATCGTTTCATCAAGCCTCGCGTAATCGATGGCTGCTGTGCCGCCGGTACGCGCGACGAACTTTGAGACATCGATGGATCCGAGGGTGCAGGACTCGTACCGCAGCAACGGTTGCTCGCCGCAGGGGTTCGTGGCTTCGATGTCGCCTAGCCGGGGCGTCGGATTGGCCGCGTTGATCCGGTCCAGATAGATGACACCTGGCTCTCCGGTGGCCCAGGCGGCCTGCGTCAGGCGATCGAACACCATCTGGGATGGCAGCCGCCTGGCCGCTTTTCCGGTGCGCGGATTGATGAGGCCATAGCGCCGCCGACGTTCGAGGGCACGCATGAAGTCCGCTGTGAGCCCGACCGACAGATTGAAGTTGGTCATTTCAGCCGGATCCTGCTTCAGCCGGATGAATTCTAGAATGTCCGGATGATCCACACGTAAAATGCCCATGTTGGCTCCGCGCCGTGTGCCACCCTGTTTGATGACGTCCGTGGCCATGTTGAAAATGCGCATGAACGACACGGGACCGGAAGCGACGCCGTGCGTGGAGGACACGAGGTCGTCGTGTGGGCGAAGCCGACTGAACGAAAATCCCGTCCCGCCTCCCGACTGATGGATCAGCGCCTGCTGCTTCACCGCATCGAGGATGGAACTCAGCGAGTCTTCGACCGGCAGGACGAAGCAGGCAGCCAATTGTTGCAGGGGACGTCCGGCGTTCATGAGCGTCGGCGAATTGGGGAGAAATTCCAGGCGTGTCATGGATTCGTAAAACCGTTGAGCGGCGCCGGCGAGGCGCGTTGGGCCCGGATAGATTTGTTCGGCTTGTGCGACGTCAGTGGCAATGCGCCAGAACAATTGCGGGATCGTTTCCGTGACGGCGCCGTGGTGATTCTTGATGAGGTATCGCCGCCGAAGCACGACCTTCGCTTCGGGCGACAACCGCGGGACGGGCCTGGAAGGGGGCACCGGCGACCGGACAGAGCGGGGAGAACGCATGCGGTATTATAGCCGCCGCACCTCCGTTTGACGATATTGCCGGGCTTGAATCTTTTCGGCTCCCGGTCTCACAATGCAGTGCCGGTGACACGATTATGCGCTCTTACCGCGAAGAACTCTGGTTCGAAACGAAGACACGGCGCGCCTACATCAACATCACGCCTCAAGTCGAGCAGATCGTCACAAAGAGCGGCGTTCAGGAAGGGCTGGTGCTGGTCAATGCCATGCACATTACGGCCAGTGTCTACATCAACGATGATGAACAGGGGCTGTTGCACGACTACGATCGCTTTTTGGAGCGGATCGCGCCTCATGACGACGTGTATCGCCACAATGAAACGGGCGAGGACAATGGGGATGCGCACATCAAGCGGCAAGTCATGGGTCGTGAAGTCGTGGTCGCGATCACCAACGGCCGGTTGGATTTCGGACCGTGGGAGCAGATCTTTTATGGTGAGTTCGACGGCCGGCGCAAGAAGCGGGTGTTGGTGAAAGTCGTCGGCGAGTGAGGCGTCGAGCGGGAAAGTCTGTAGGCGAGGTTCAAACCGATTGAGCGCTTGCTCCTCGATGGAAAGTTTGGCAACATGGATGTCTACGGCTCATCGTCTACTGCCCGGAGTATTTCATGCAAAGTTGGTCTCGTCCCGATCCCCTGACTAGAGATTTGGTTCATCTGATCAATGCCCGCCGTCACGATCATGGTGACACCGACGCGGCGATCGATACGCTCCAGGCGTTCCTCGAGCAGGGGCGTGAAGAAGATCTGTTGACTGTGCTCGCCGCGCTCGATGAGGACATGGCGGAATGGCTGTTCGATCTGGTGGCCGAGGCGTCCTGTTCCGTGATGCTCGACACCACAGCCGACGAAAAACTCTCCTACGCTGTGATGGCTGCGCTTGAGCTTCCGCTTCAAGCCAACCTTTCCCACCCGTTGAAGCTCAAAATCGATCCCGTCGCCACGGCTGAAGTGCTGCATCGGCATCTCCGGCTGTCTTCGGGGACCGTGGTCCGCGTGGAGCCACGGCTGTTGACGGATGCCACGCTCGAGGCGTTGAGTTTGCAAGCTCTGAACGAGCATCTGACCACAGTAGCGGAATCCCAGCGGGGCCGCTCGATCGCGGCGCGGTTGTATCCTCCGGTCGAGAACACGGCGTTTCTGTTTTTCGAATTGATCGGCGTGCCTGATGCCGGTCTGCCGGATTCGCTCGAGGATCCGCACCGCCGTGCGTTGTTGGAGGGATTGGTCGAGCAATGTCCCGAATTGGCGCTGGCTCCCGACACGATCGAGGCGCCTGTATACGCTGCCTACGCCATGTTCGATGCGCAGAATGCCGTTCGCCTTCATCACCTGGCCGACGAAACCGCAGCCGTCTGGCGCGATCTTGATCCGCTCGTCCGTGCCCGAACCATCGTGCACCTCCACACGCAATGCGGGAACGGGGTGTATATGCCGGTGTGGACCGATCTGTTCGACCCCGAACTTCCCGAGGAGCACGGTCCTGTCTGGACCTCACCCGATGTATGGGTCTTCACCGCCGACCTGCCGATCGAATGGCCGGGAGAGATGCTGACCAATCGCCTACTGGCCGAAGGCTGCACAAGGTTTGAGAATCACATCGTCGAAGCTCCCGAGAACTGACTTCTACTGATCATCCCGCTGACCTTCCGTGGGAATGCACTGCTTCTGCTTGTCAGAATCCGCGCATTTCGTCGATTTTTTGCGCCTCTTGACCTATGCTCAGGACTCGTCGAGAGGAGCTTTCATGAGTCCGCAACCTCTTTCCAGCCGGATTCTGGCAGGTGCGATTACGTTTGTTGGGCTTGGACTTGTCTGGCTCGCGATTGTCAGCAATCTGCCTTCTCAACAGGAACTATCCGCTAAGGAATCGCCGCAGCCGCCGGCTCAAGCGGTGCCTGCACCGCCTCTTCCAGAACCGGTGCTCGATTTGTCGATTCCTGGCGTGCCAGCGACGCCGCCGGCATCCGAAACCCAGCCATCTGCGACAGCCGACGGACCGCCGGTGTCGACATCGACGGATCCTCGTGCAGCCCAGGTGGCCCGGTTGCGGTGCGAGGCTGAAGTCGAGCAGCTGTGTCCGGAGGCATCGGATGGGTCAGGACGCCGCCAATGTCTGGAAAAGCGCGCGCAGCAGTTGTCAGTGCCCTGTCATCAGCAAATGCGGGAACGCTTGGTCAAGTGGAAAGAGGAGCGGAGCCGATTGACGCTGGCCTGTCAGGCCGACATTAGACGATTCTGTCCCGACGTCAAGCCGGGCGGCGGGCAGACGCTGCAGTGTTTGCAACACCATGCGCAGGAATTATCCGATGGCTGTTACGGGATGCTTCCTAAGGGCACGCTGTACTTCAAGCAGTGAGCGCAGGATGATGAAAATGGCCTCCCGCAGCGTTCTCGCTTCCTCGCTCCCTGCGACGTACCTAAAACTGTACGCCTCGGCGGCTCAGTCGCTCGGGCCTTGCGGGAACCCATTTTGATCATCCTGAACTGAGTCTATTTCGTCCTCGGCGGGATGACGTAAAACGTCATCGACACGCCGGCGACTTCAATCACATCCCCATCCTTCAATGCCTGCGGCGCGGACACGTCTCTTCCGTTGACCAGCAGCCGCTTGCTTCCCTCTGAAGGGCTGATGGTGAAACCGCTTCCACGACTCGAAATCAGGGCCCCCGCCTTGGGTGCGAACCATCCGGTCAGGCGGATCGCCGCGCCTTCCTGCGATCCAATCAGGTTTGCCGTTTTCGTGAGATGGTATTCCAAGCGGTCAGTCTTCCCCGATGTGATCACGACCTTGGCCGTGATCGATGGCCCAGGGGAGAGATGTTTGCCGGAGATCGCCATGGTTTGGTCCAAATCCGACGAGGCGGATGCGGAGGCCATGGCAGAGGGCGCGTTGTCCTGGAAGATGATGCGATGCTGCCCGATCGTGATCACATCGGCATCGTGAAGCTGAGCCCGCTCGACTGGCTTGCCATTTACTGCCGTGCCGTTCGTGCTTTTCAGGTCTTCGAGGAAATACACCGATTGCACCCGCACGATCTTGGCATGACGGCTTGAGACCGTGTGGTCGTCGATCGGCAGATCGTTATCTGGCTTGCGGCCGATGGTGAAACTGTCCGCAGTGAGATCGATGGACCGCGAGCCTTGGCTGTGCAGTTTGACCAGAAGCTTCGCCGAGGCAGTGAGGATGTTACCCATCATGCATGCTCCTGTGACGGTTAAGACGCTTTCAAAAACCAACGTTGCTTGATGCGGTGCCAGAGGCGACCGGCGGCACCGCCTTCGACGGCGACCAGCATGACCGTGATGTTGTCCTCTCCTCCGGCGTCATTGGCCAGAGCGATCAGCCGGTCGGTCTTCTCGCCCAAATCGCCATCCTGTTCCAGCGTTCTCAGCATCTCGCTGCAGCGGACGCCGCGCGTGAGTCCGTCCGAACACAGCAGCAGCAGGTCGCCGGTGGACACCGGCAGTTCCGCCAACTCGATATCGACGGTACTCTCGACTCCTAACGCCCGCGTGACGATATTCCGTCGCGGCGAGCGTTCCGCTTCCTCTTCCGTCATGTATCCCTGCGCGACCTGTTCGGCCACCCACGAATGATCGACGGTCAGCACCTGCATGACCCCGTCCCTGATCAGGTACACGCGGCTGTCTCCGACGTGAGCAATCGACAATGTGCGTCCCGATAGACGAACGGCGGCGATGGTGGTGCCCATCCCGGCGTATTTCGGATGCTCCCAGGACGCACGGAAGATGGCAGTGTTGGCGGCACGGATCGCATGCGCGAGCTGATTGGTCGCCGGCATCAGGTTGGGATCGTCCTCTGCGGTGTCGGCTGCGAGTCGGTTGCCCGTTGACTTTATGCGGGCCAGAATGGTCTCAATGGCCATGCGGCTTGCCACTTCACCCGCGTTGCCTCCTCCCATGCCGTCACAGACGACGTACAGCCCGAGCGAGGAATCCGCGACGAAGCAATCCTCGTTATGGGGCCGTTTCCTCCCGATGTCTGATTTGGCGGAGTGCAGCCGGTCAATCGCCACGACCTACGTTGCCTCCTATGCTGCGAGGCTGTCCAGACAGGCCCTCAGGTCCTGTGCCAACTCTCCTGCCCGACGATACCGCTGCGGCAGCTCCTTCTGCAGGGCGCGGTTGACGACCTCCTGGAACATCGGCGGAAGCTCGGGGCGAAGCGTGTGCAGATCCGGATGTGGATGGTGGGCAATCGCGAAGAGGAGTGCCGATAGGTTATCGGCGGTAAAGGGTGGTTGTCCGGTCAGCAACTCGAAGAGCACGACGCCCAGCGAGAAGACATCCGACCGGCCATCCACCTTCTTGCCGGCGATCTGCTCCGGAGACATGTAGGTCGGCGTTCCGAGCACGACGTCCGTCTGGGTCTTGCTGCTCGAAGCCATTTTGGCGATGCCGAAGTCCATGACTTTGACCAGCCGTTCCTTGGTAATCATGATGTTTGCGGGCTTAATGTCGCGGTGTACCACGCCTTGCTGGTGGGCATAGTCCAGCGCCTCAGCGACCGAGGCTAGCGTTGGCACAACTTGGGAAAGCGGCATCAGATTCGGTTTGCGCGACCAGTCCTTGAGCGACTGACCCTCCACCAGCTCCATTGCGATGTATCCCAACTCGTCCTGTTCGCCGGCGTCGTAGATCGTAACGATGTTTGGATGTGACAGGCGTCCTGCGGACTCGGCTTCACGGAAGAAACGGACCTTGATTTCCTGCACCTTGTCCGCCTCCTCGATTTGGTCCAAACGCATGGTCTTGATCGCGACAAAGCGTTGAATGGTCGGATCTTTCCCGAGATACACGAGACCCATGGCGCCGCGACCGAGTTCCTTGAGTATCTTGTAGCGGCCGAGACTCGCCGGTGCTTGTCCATTGCCATTCATCACGATGGCCGTGCTTTTTTCGACCGGCTCAGCGGCGATCTCCGCACTGTCGTCAGAAACCGGCGACTCCTCGGGCACGGTTGCACGGACCGGCTTTCGTTTGACGGGCGCAGGGGCAAAGGTGTTGCGCAGGAGCTCCAGATGGCGCAGCCAGGCGATGGTCAGCCAGAGCCCGGACGCAACGAGCATGATCGTATAGCCTTGCGCAAACAGGGAGGGACCGATTTGAAAAATGAGCGGGGAGCCAAGGGTGCGGAGGGTTTTTCCGCCGAAGATCACCACGGCCAACGCGGCTGACGGCAGCACGATGGCGCGAAGAAAGCTGGATCCGCGCCCATTGTCCGGGAGCTGCTGATAGGCGGACGCGGCAAGCGCCATGACCAGGCCAAGCGCGATCCCTTGGCTCACCAGCCGCACGGCATTGGCGCCGGTCACAGAGGTCAGCGGGATGCTGAAAAACTCGACCCATGCCATCCCGCTGAGCAGAAGGCCTAAGAGGAGAGCTGCGAGAATGCCGCTCGCATGAGGGATGATCCAGTGCAGGCTCTTGGACATGGTATCGCCGGAAAAGTGAATGGACCTCAGTCTAACGGACGGCGACCGAGAGTCAACGAATTGAGGGAAATGTGCGGTAATTGCGCTTGAAGAATGGTGCTATGCGCCGGCGATCGGCTTCAACGTCCGGCCGCCGCTGTTTTGAGCGGCTCCAGCAGGCGGGGATTCACTTTGAGGTCGCCGCGCCCATACCCGACCTCGATGTCGGGCTTCGTCATCCCGTGAAAGTCGCTTCCGCCGGTGACCAGCAAGTTGAGACGCTGCGCCAATTCGAGGTAACTCGACGTCTGAGATTTGCTGTGAGTGCTGTAATGGACCTCGACGCCGTCAAGCCCTGCTTCTTTCAAGGCGGTGACGCAGCCGCGGAGCCCGTCACCGCTGTCTTTGACCCAGGTTGGGTGCGCGAGCACCGCGACCCCCTTGGCCTCCCTGATCCACTTGATCGCCTCAGCGGGCGCGGGAAGCTCGCGGGCGACGTACGCCGCTTTCCCCTCCGCCAAATATCGGTCGAAGGCCTCTTTGGCGGAGGACACATATTTCTTCTGCATGAGTAACTGCGCGATGTGAGGGCGTCCGACCGATTCAGTGCCGGCCAGCGCACGGACTTCCTCGTATGTGACGTCCAGTCCGGCGGACCGGAGGCGCTCGATGATGAGCGGATTCCGGCGGTGCCGACTGGCTCGAAGCGTCGCCAGCCGCTCCTGTAACAGGGGGTCCTGCCAATCGAGGCAATAGCCGAGAATGTGAAGTTCGCTCCGGCCGTCAAAGGAGCTGATTTCGACGCCTGGAATCACTTCGATGCCCAGTTCCCGGCCGGTCGCCATGGCCTCAGGAATCCCGCTCGTGATGTCGTGATCCGTGATCGCCAACGCCGTGACGCTGGCTTTCGCGGCCAGCTTCAGGACTTCAGCCGGCGAGAGGCTTCCGTCGGAATGGATGGTGTGGAGGTGAAGATCAATACGGCTCACGACGACTCGTGTGTGGGAACGGCCTGACTGGGTTTTTGCGCAACTAACTGCGCGGTAAAGACGGACCCCATGCCGGGGCCTCCGTCATGTTCGCCCTCGTCATAGGAGAGGACACGGAGCGAGGATGTTAGCCGAAGCAACTCGTTCTGCGCCAGGCAGAACTCCCAGCGACGGGGATGGCGATAGCGGACGTAGTTGTCGATGGTAAAGGTCTCGTACAATAGCACGCCCTGCGGCTTCAAGGCCTCAACCAGCCACGGGAACAATGGACGGTGGAGGTAGAAGCAGACCACGATGGCATCGTACGCGTTCACGGGAAATTCCGGCCGATCGTCGGTGCGCCGTTCCAAGTCGATCTGTTTGACGGTGAGATGTGGGAGACGCCGCTGGGCGGCGGCGGCCGAAAGCTTTGCGAGACTTTCGTGGTCTCGATCGATCGCTTCAACCTCGAATCCATGAGCGGCCAGATAGAGTGCATGACGCCCGTTTCCGCAAGCGACATCGAGCGCACGGCCTTTCGGGAGACGGTGGAGCTGTTGGGTGACAAAGCGGGAAGGCACCGGATCGGTGGCCTGAGCATGATGGGCGGCGCGTGGCCGGTCGAGCTTCACACCGACGGACCCCGCCTTCTGTGCAATCGGAGGTGCCAATTTCCGAAGCCAAAGGCGTACGCGGCTGACCGGAAAGTCTGTGAAGAGGAGGGTCAGTATCTTCTCGCCGAGGGTTTCCAGAAGAGCGCAGACTTCCTTGTTCCCAAGTTCGACGATCCGCTCCGCAACTTGAGCGTAATCAACCGTGTCGCTCAAATGACCGGAAGTGGCGGCCGAAGCTGTTTCGCAATCGAGTTCAAGGTCGATGGCCATGGGTTGGGGCCGCTGCCGCTCCTCGGGCGTGATGCCGCACCGCGCTTGAAATTCGAGGCGTTCGATGACAATTTTATCGGGCATTTCGGTCATTGTCCGGGATGAAAAGAGAGGCTGTCAACCTATCGTTAGATGGGTAACGAGGGGAAGGCGCAGGGGGGGCAGGCCATCGAGTTCCGCCTGGATCAACCGCGTCATCTCTGGCTCTCTTGACTCACTCTTTCTCCCCCTCATATAATTACCGATCGCCGCAATGTAACCGACTGATTCAGCGGGGAAAATGGCTGAGTTTACACACTTCAACGAGTCCGGCCGCGCGCGGATGGTCGATGTCGGCGGGAAGGCTCAGACCGAGCGGGTCGCAACTGCGCAAGCCAAAGTCTATCTCCGACCGGAAACCCTGG